>JAEXUU010000183.1 GCA_023452965.1 Pseudomonadota bacterium
GCCTGGTCCAGGGGAGAGGTGCGCGAAGCGCGCCGTCTCCATCAGGCGCTGTTCGATGTCACCGGCCATCTCTTCATCGAGAGCAACCCGGTGCCGGTGAAGACCGCGCTGGCCCGCAGCGGGGCGATCTCGGCCGAGGTGCGCGCGCCGCTCGCGCCGCTGCGGCCCGAGAATCTGAAAGCGCTCGAAGCCAGCCTGGCAGCCTTCGAAGGCGCGCGGAACATATAAGAAAACCGGTAGGCGAGCGGCCTACTCTCGCATTGTTTGCGGAGGTGCCTTCCTTAGGCTTCTCCGATAACCCGGCATGCCGGGGGCAAGACCGAAGATCATCGGCAAGGGAACGGAGGCATCTGTCGTGAAGAAGATCATCAGTGCAATTTTTGCGGCCGGCCTGGGGCTGGCGGCATTCCAGTCGCCGGTTCAGGCGCAGGACAGCATCGAATCCGTGCGTTCGCGCGGCGTGCTGCGTATCCCCGGCATCATCAACGAGGACCCTTATTTCAACAAGGATCCGCGCACCGGCGAATGGCGCGGCTTCGCCATCGAGATGGCGCGCGACATCGCCAAGACGCTCGGCGTCAAGCTCGAAGTGGTCGAGTCGAGCTGGCCGAATTCGATCCTCGATGTGCAGAGCGGCAAGGTCGATCTCGCCCTCGGCGTGACCGCGACGCCGCAGCGCGCCATGTCTGTCGCCTTCTCGGCGCCGACCTATTTCAACAGCTTCGTCATCGTCTCGCCGAAGCCGGAGCTCTCCAAGCTCAGCTGGGCCGAGCTCAACGACCCCAAATACACCTTCGCGGTCGATCTCGGCTCCTCGCAGGACCTGATCGCCCAGCAATACCTGCCCAAGGCCAAGATGCTGCGCTTCAAGACGCGCGACGAGGCGATCGTCGCCGTGGTCAGCGGCAAGGCCGACGGCCTCGTCAACACCATGCTCAACGGGCTGGTGATGACCAAGAAGGCGAACGGCATCGGCAAGGTCATGGTGCCGAGCCCGGTGCTCTCGACACCTTCGGTCGTCGCGCTGAACTGGAAGGGCGACGAGAAGTGGCGCTCATTCATCTCGGCCTGGGCCGAGTACAACCGCCGCATCGGCAACAACCAGACCTGGATCGTCAACAGCCTGGCGCCCTTCGGCATCACGCTCGACGACATGCCGGAAGGCTTTGGCTTCGGTGGTTGAAGCATAGGGCGGCCCGAAAAGGGCCGCCCCCAAGGAAGGCTAGCAAGACATGTATACTTGGAGCTTCGCCCCGATCATCCAGGCCAGCGATCTCTTCCTGTGGGGGGCGTGGATCACCGTCCTCTACACGGCGGGCTCGATCGCGATCGGTCTTGTCCTCGGCCTCGCCGTCTGCTTCGCCAGGCTCTCGGGCATCGGGCCGCTGAACTGGTTCGCGCAAGGCTTCCAGGAGCTGTTTCGCTGCACGCCCCTCCTGGTCCAGCTGCTCTGGATCTATTACGCGCTGCCGCTGCTGCTCGGCTTCGACATGCCCAACTGGGCGGCGGCGCTGCTGACGCTCTCGCTCTATGCGGCGGCGTTCTATGCCGAGGTCTTCCGTGGCGGCATCGTCTCGATCGACAAGGGCCAGTTCGAGGCCGGCGCGGCGATCGGCATGTCGGGCTGGCAGGTGATGCGGCGCATCATACTGCCCCAGGCCATCCGCCGGATGATGCCGGCCTTCATCAACCAGTCGGTCACCCAGTTCAAGAACACCTCGCTGGTCTCGGTGATCTCGGTCGCGGACCTGACCTATATGGCCAGCATCGTCAACGGCCAGACCTATCGGCCGCTCGAATCCTACACGGTCGTCGCTGTGCTCTACTTCGTCATCCTCTTCCCGATGATGAAGTTCGCCGACTACATCGAACACCGCATGCGCCGCGGCAACTGATCGAGAGCGCCCATGACCTCCGTTTCGTCCGCCCCCGCTTCCTCGGCATCGACCCAGAACGCCTCCGACATCGTGCTCGAGGCACGCGGCATCACCAAGTGCTTCGGGGCGCTGACCGTGCTCCACGGCATCGATCTCGCCCTCAAGGCCGGCGAGGTCGTCTCGATCATCGGCCCTTCGGGCTCCGGCAAGTCGACCTTCATCCGCTGCATGAACATGCTGGAGAAGCCGGACGCCGGCGAGATCCTCTTCCGCAACCGCCGCGTCGGCGAGAAATATCGCGGCAGCGGCGATCTGCTCGGGCAGGGCGAATTGCGTCGCCATGTCGGCATGGTCTTCCAGCACTTCAACCTGTTTCCGCATATGAGCGTGCTGGAGAACGTGATCGAGGGCCCGGTGATCGTGCAGCGGAAATCGCGTGCCGAGGCGGTCGAGATCGCGATGGACTACATCGCGAAGGTCGGCCTCGCCGAGAAGCGCGACGCGCGGCCGGACCAGCTCTCCGGCGGCCAGAAGCAGCGCGTCGCCATCGCCCGGGCGCTCGCCATGCAGCCCGACGCGCTGCTGCTCGACGAGGTCACCAGCGCGCTCGATCCCGAGCTCGTCGGCGAAGTGCTCGGTGTGGTGCGCGATCTCGCCAATCAGGGCATGACCATGGTCATCGTCACCCACGAGATCTCCTTCGCCGCCGACGTCTCCGACCGGGTGGTGTTCATGGAGAATGGCCGCATCGTGGCGCAGGGCTCGCCCGACGCCATCCTGCGGCGTCCCGACAATGAGCGCCTCAAGGCATTCCTCGCGCGCTTCCATGGCTGAGCCCGTGCAACAGGCCGAACACCCGTTCAAGGTCGTCATCGTCGGCGCCCGCCGCGGCGGCGCGGGGCGGGCGGG
>JAEXUU010000204.1 GCA_023452965.1 Pseudomonadota bacterium
CGATGTGCCCGGCGGCGCCGCCGTCCCCGCCGGGCTTGCCGGTCGGGCCGAGGACGCGGCCATCGCCGCCATTGCCGCCGTCGCCGCCCGTGCTGATGGCCTGCACGCCATGGGCGGATCGCCCCGATGTCCGGATCGTCGCGGCTGGCTCGAGCAGGATATCGATGTCGCCGCCGCGGCCGCCGGAACCGCCCGGCTCGCGCTTGCCGCGCGGAATGCTGCGGCCATTGCCGCCCCTGGTTTCGACCAAGATGCCGAGGCCGCCATCTCCGGACAGCGAAAGCGTGCCCGATCGGAATGTGAGCAGCATGTTCTCGCTGCGGCTGCCATCGCCATAGGGGCCGATATCGCTACCGCCGACGGAACTCATGCTCAATGCCGGCTTGTTCTGCGCCGAGGTGAGGTCTCCGGAAACGATCTGCCTGCCTCCGGGGCGAAACCGCTCATCGATCTCTCCGGGGCCGGGCACATCGAAGAACTGGGCATGGGCGGCGCGCGGCGCCAGCGCCAAAGGCCCGGCGATCGTCAGTGCGATGCAGCGCCACGCGACCGAGGCCGTGTAGCGCTGCTTCCTTGTTCCGCACTTCCTCATCGTGAGCGGCTCATCAAGTCGCGCACTGGTTGGAATAGAGAATCTGGCGCCGCCCATCGCGGGCGAAGAGCTTGACGACGTAGCCTGTGCGGCCGGCATGGCTGATGCGGCACCATTCGGCGCCGTCTTCCTGCCGTGCGCAGGAATCGGCGGCGACACAGGTGTTCACCGGGATCAGCGCAAGGGACCGCGCTCCAAGCGAGGGGAACTGCCGCAGATTGGCGGGGTAGACGATCCTGACCATCGCGGATTGGCCAGGTGCGAGCCGCGGCGCCGCAATGTCTCGCGCTTCGGCACAGCGCTCGGATTGCCCGTAATAGACCGAGCATCCCCATGGCGCCGCAGGGCGCCCGTCGAAAGACGGCCCGAGTGCGTTGCCGCGCTGTGCGCTGGCAGCGACCAGCCGGATCGGCCTGCCGGCCTCGTCGGTGCCCGAAAGCCCATCCGATCCGGCCCTGAGCGCGATCAGCGGCTGGCCGGAGATGTCGTCCAGCGAGATGCCGCCCCGCCGCGGCTGCCAGCGCGATACGGCGAACAGGACGGAGCCGCAGCCGCGAGGGCTGGCACGATATGCCCCCATGATGCTGCCAGCCGCCGATAATTCGATGCTGCAGCTTTGCCGGTGGCCGAAGGAGTCGGTGAAACGCACGGACCAGACGCCGGCGTAGGAGGCCCCTCGCTCCCATTGGCCAAGCGTCGTGGCCGGCGCGAGAGCGAACGCGGAGGCCAGCACAGCGACGGCGGCAAGACGCCGTGCGAGCCAGGCGGATGCCGCTTTCGGCAACGCTCTCGGCAGGCAGGGCAGATCCGGCAGCAAGGTGTTCTCCAGCAAGCTCTGTTCAACTCGTAGAGTGCCGGTGCAACGCATCGTTAGGCGTAGCGTCTCGCCCGGGCTTGTCTGGCCTTCTCAAGCCAGCAAGGTTGTCATCCCGCGAACGGTCGCCTTTTATTCCGGCCTCGCAATGCGGAGCGCGATTCGGCCGGGAAACGACGCCTGGAGAGGCTCCGGCGCCCCCTATCGGAGTTCGGACCTGGCATGCTGGAGATCTCCACCGACGGGCTTCCACAGCGTGACCGGCTGGATTTCTGGTCGCAGGCCGTGCTGAAGCGCATGGAGATCGCAGGCCGCGACGAGGACGCGCCGGCATTTCAGGCGAACCTGCGGCGAGTCTCCGGCAGTGCGGGTGAGTTCTGGGACCATTTCTCGACCGGCATCCATGTCCAGCGCACCGAGCGGCGCTGCCGCGCCGATTGTGGCGCCGAGATCTATGTCGGGCTGGTTCTCGATGGCCGGTCCGAGGTCAGCTTCGGGGAGCGGCGCGTGCGCCTGCTGCCGGGCGATGTGTACGTGACGGATTTCTCCCGCCCGGTCCGCGCGCATTGGCTGAAGCACCGGGAGCTCGGCGTGATGTTCCCCCGCGACGCTGGGGTCACGAATGTCGGACGCTTGGTCCCCGCCGGCGCCGTCAGGCTGCTGTCATCGCATCTGCGCACGCTCGCACAGGAGATGACCGCTCTGTCGCGCGACGAGCGGAGCGCAGCCGTCGATATCGCCGTCCAGTTTGCGCGCCTTGCATTGGGCGGTGCCGGCCCGAGGGATGCGGCGGGCGACGACACCACTCTGCTGGCGGCGACGTACCAGCTGATCGCCCGGCACTGCACCGACCCGGAATTCTCCGTCGAGCTTCTGGCGACGTCTCTGGGCTGTTCGCGTGCTACTCTCTACCGCGCCTTCGAGGAGGAGCCGACAGGCGTGGCCGCGGCAATCTGGAGCGCAAGATTGCACCATGCGCGCAGGCTTCTGCTCGATGATCGCACGTCAACGATCGGGTCGATAGCATTTCGCTCGGGCTTTCTGGACCAGGCCAACTTCAACCGCATGTTCCGGCGTGAATTCGGAATGTCGCCGGGCGAGTTCAGGCAGGCCGGACGCGAGCTTTAGTTGAGTTGGCGTTGGCGCATGGCACCTCGGATGCGAGGGAACAAGGCGATGGCTGATCGGCCGCTCTACCGAAACGCATCCTGACATCGCATTCGGATAACGAGCGGCGGCTCCTGGCCGCCGCCCGCCAGGCGGGATAGCTCAGGGCTTGAATTCGTAGCCCGGGCCGATCGCGACATCCGCGGGGATCGGCGGCAGATCGTTGAACAGGGCAGGGTGCTCCTGCATCACCTTGAGGATGTGCTTGGGCTCGATGTGCTTGTTGACGTCGAAGGTCGACTTCAGGAAGCCGAGCCTGTTCAACCGGTCGAGTGCCGCCCACATCGCCCGGTAGTTGTTGGCCGAGAGGCGCCGGTCGGCCTGCTGGATGTTGAACTCCATCGCCGCCTCGGCGATCTCCTGCTTGAGGCCGGGGATCCAGCGGGTGCCGACCTGTGCCGCCAGCTTCGGGTTCTTGCGCATCCACTGGTCGGCCTCGGAGACCGCCGCCAGGAACTTCTCGATCTTCGGCCCGTTGGCGGCGACCCAGGGCCGCATGCCGACATTGAAGCCGACATAGGCGATGACGTTGCCGCCGCGGATGATCTCGACCGCGCCCGGCACGTCCTTGAGCGCGATGATCGGCCAGGGGTCCCAGCCGACGAAGGCGTCGATGCCCTTGGCGAGGAGCGCGACCGTCATGTCCGGCGGCGGCGTGTTGACCAGCGTGACGTCGGCCGGCGTCAGCCCGCCCTTCTCGATCAGGGCGAGGATGTAGAGATGGTTGATCGTGCCGAAGGAGGCCGCGCTCTTCTTGCCCTTGAGCGAGGAAAGGTCGCCCTTGCTGATCCCGGAATCGGCGCGGGCGATCAGCGCCATGGTGGCGTCCGAGCCGCCGCGGTGGGCATTGCCGCTGTAATTGCCGAGCGCCACCAGATCCATGCCGCGCACGACGGCGCCGATCATCGGCACGCCGACCTGAACGATCTCGCTCTCGCCGGCCTGAAGGGCGTTCAGCGCGTCGACGCCGGTGGCGTAAGGCCGGGCGATGTCGACATCGAGACCCCATTTCTCGAAGAAGCCCCGTTCCAGCGCGATGGGCAGGCCGAGCTGGTCGATGCCGGTGACCATGCCGGCTTTCATCTTGATCAGCTGCTGCGCCCTGACGACGGCCGGCGCGGCGATGACCGCGGCTCCGGCAAGCACTGTCCTGCGTGTGATCATGCTCTATCCTCCCGGTTGCAAGGGCTCAATTCTGCTCACCCAGTAGTAGCGGGCGATGGCGTTGAGTTGGTTTTTGTCGATGTTCCTGAGCTCGACGCTGTTGCCGTCGGTGCCCGAGACGCGCCCGAAGCGCTGGAAGATCAGGATATGGAAGCGCTCGGGAACGAAGGGCAGGGTGATCAGCGCGTTGACGCGCTGACGATCGGGGAAGCCGTCCGCGACCTTGGATGGCGCGTGAAGTGCGAGCCAAGCCTGCCAGAGCAGCCAGGCCAGCAACAGGCCGAGGAGGATGCGGCCTCGCCTCGAATCCAGCGCGGCGCGGACCAGCTTCATGCCGCCCTCACCAGCGCCAGGACCTTGTTCGAGAGCTCCTTGAAGCTGTCATCCTCGACCAGCTGGTCCCAGATGCGCGGCCGCGCCAGCGGGATCTCGACCTGTTCGAGGATGTGGCCCTTCGACAGCACGACGACGCGGTTCGCCAGGAAAACCGCCTCCGGCACGTCATGGGTGATGAAGATCACCGTCGGCCGGCGCTCTTCCCAGATCCGGGTGAGCTCCTCCTGCAGGGTCATGCGGGTCTGGGCGTCGACGCTGGCGAAAGGCTCGTCCATCAGGAGGATGTCCGGCTTGTTGGCCAGTGCCCGGACCACGCCGACACGCTGCTGCATCCCGCCGGAGAGTTCGTTGGGATAGCGGTCGGCGGCGTGGGCAAGTCCGACGAGGTCGAGATATTCGCGCGCGATCTCGTCGCGCTCGGCCTTGGGGATGCCGCGCATCTTCGGCCCGAAGCCGACATTCTCCAGCACCGTCTTCCAGGGGAAGAGGGCGAAGGACTGGAAGACCACGCCGCGGTCGGCGCCGGGCCCCTTGACCGGCTCGCCGCCGACCAGGATCTCGCCTCCCGATTGCGGGATGAAGCCGGCGACCATGTTGAGGATGGTCGACTTGCCGCAGCCGGAGGGGC
>JAEXUU010000233.1 GCA_023452965.1 Pseudomonadota bacterium
GCATCCTGGTCGGCAAGGGCTGAGCGCCCGGCCGGCCGATCCTGACCTTTCGAGGATTGAACAATGAAAGCGATCATTGTGGGAGCCGGCGTCGTCGGCTCATCGGTGGCCTATCGCCTGGCTCAGGCTGGGGCCGAGGTCACCGTCATCGAGGAGAGGCGGCCTGGAGGCGGCACCTCGAGCGTGACTTATGCCTGGGTCAACGCTTGCGAGAAGCTGACTTCGGCGGCCTATTTCCGGCTGAATTTCGCTGGCCGCCAGGCGCATGAGAACATCCTCGCCGAATTCCCCGGCGCGGACTGGTACCATCGCCCCGGCGTGCTGCAATGGCAGGATGCGGAAGCCGAAGCCGGCGGTCGCGACGGCACCGATCCGCTCGCCAAGCTGCAGCAATTGATCGCCTGGGGCTATCCGGCCGAGGTCCTCGGCCTCGACGACGTCCGCAAGCTCGAGCCGCAGATCAATCCCGACGCGATCGGCAACGCTCCGGTCATCCACTATCCCCAGGATGGTTGGCTCGACCCGGTGCCGTATTCCGGCGCCCTGGTCGCAGCCGCTGTGGATCGGCATGGCGCGACATTCGTCGAAGGCCGCGTCGAGCGCCTCGTGCTGGCAGGAGAGCGCTGCACCGGCGTCGCGCTAACCGACGGCCGGACGATCGAGGCCGATGTCGTGGTGAACTGTGCCGGTCGCTGGCTCAACGACCTCGTCCAGACGCCGCAGCATCGCGTTCCGCTGGCGCCGACGCTCGGTGTCGTCGCCTACACGCCGCCTGCCGGCACGTCGCTCAGGAGTGCGCTGCGCACGCCCCTGGTCAATATGCGCCCCGATGGGGGCGGGCGCTTCCTGCTGCGCTCGAACGAGCTCGACCGGCTGCTGACAACCGATGAAGGCGCGGTGCCGTCGCATCCTCAGGCGCAAGAGCTGATGCGCCGCGCCATCACGACCGTTCCAGCGCTGAAGCATGTCGAGGTCGAGGCGGTCCGGATCGCGACGCGGCCGATCCCGAAGGACTCCTATTCCGCCGTCGGTCCGGTGCCCGGCCTGTCCGGCTACTATGCCGTGGTCACCCACAGCGGCGTGACGCTCGGCGCTTTCCTCGGTGAGGTCGTCGCCGACGAGCTCGTCCATGGACGTGAGCGCGACGAGCTCGCCGAATTCCGCCCCAGCCGCTTCTTCAACTGAGGACGATCCGATGCGTGGCGCCATCATGGGCGCGGGCGCCGCCGCCTTCGCCGCCGCCGCCTTTCTCGCCGAGAACGGGCATGACGCCGTGCTCTGGTCACCTTCGGGCAAGAGCACGGAGGCGCTCGCCGCCGGCGCCCCACTCGTCAGCGAAGGCAAGATCACAGGGGAGTTCCGCCCCGGGGTAGCTCAGAGCTGTGAGGCTGCCCTTCACGGCGCCGACGCCATTCTGATCGCCCTGCCGGCGAACGGGCACAAGCACGTCATGGACGCGATGGCGCCGCTGCTATCGCCGGGGCAACCGGTCATCATCTCCTCGCACGCCTCGCTCGGCGCCTTCTATCTCTCGCGTTTGCTGGCCGCGCGCGGCGTGGAGGTGCCGATCATCGCGCTCAGCACAACGATCCTGCGCTCGCGGCGCACGGGGCCGAGCACGGTCAAGATCGCGACCATTCGCAGCAAGGTCGACATCGCCACCTTGCCGCGGCGGCTCGCCCAGGACGGCCTCGACCTCTGCCGAAAGCTCTTCGGCGATCGCTTCCGCGCCGTCGACGGCTTGCTCGCGGTGTCGCTGAGCAACGTCAATCCGCAGAGCCACATGGCGCTGGCGCTGGCCAACTTCACCCGGATGGAGAAGGGCGAAGCCTGGGGGCAGAGCGAGAACCTGACCATGGCGGTGGGCCGCCTGCTCGAAGCCATCGATGCCGAGCGGCTCGCCCTGGCGGCTGCGTTCGGCCTGACGGTCCGGACGATGCGCGAGCACTATTCGCTGACCTATGGCGTGCCGGACGCCCCGCTGGGCGAGACCTCCCGAATGCTGGCGGAGACCCAGCCGACGACGCTGGGGCCGGCAACCATCGATACACGCTACACGCTGGAGGACGTGCCGTTCGGGCTGCTGCCGTTGGCCGAGCTCGGGCGCCTCGCCGACGTGGCGATGCCGTTGCATCAGGCGGGCCTTGCGATCTTCTCGGCGCTCTACGGGCGCGATCTCGCTGAGGACAACGACATTCTGCCCGAGCTCATGAGAACCGGGCTTTCGCGCGACCAGTTGCGGGCTTGAGCGCCTTGACGATTGTGGACGGCATAACCGCGCGGGTTGGCGAGTTTCGCTTCTGATGAGCCTCCGCCTCCGGGCTGCCGTTGGCGTTGGTCGCAGACCAGCAATCGTCGCTGCCAGTGTCTCGAGCCGACGTTCACGTAGAGCCTTGGCGGCCGGCACACCGCGCTCTCGCCAGACCTCGGGGGTTTTTGGCCTTTGGGGAAGGTGCCGACGGAGTCGGCGCGATAAGTCTCCGTCGGCCGCTTGTCTGGCACCTTGTCCCCGGGCTTCCTTTTTTTTGGCACTGCCAGCCAATGCCTCGGCCTGTACGAGGCGCCTTCGCCGCCGGTCACACCACCGTCGTGCGCAGCGTGCCGATTCCCTCGACATAGCCTTCCATCACGTCGCCGCGCACGATCGCGCCGACGCCGGACGGTGTGCCGGACATGATCAGGTCGCCCGCTTGGAGCTCGAACAGACCGGAGAGGTAGGAGATCATCTCCGGCACCTTCCAGATCATGTGGTTGAGGTCGCCCTGCTGGCGGATCTCGCCGTTGACCTTGAGCCAGACGGCCCCGTTCTCGGGATGCCCGATCGTGCTCGCCGGAACGATCTCGCCCATCGGCGCGGAATGCTCGAAGGCCTTGCCGATCTCCCACGGCCGGGCGGCCTTCTTGCATTCGTCCTGCAGGTCGCGGCGGGTCATGTCGAGCCCGACGGCATAGCCGTAGACATGGTCGAGAGCGCTTTCGACGGGAATGTCCTTGCCGCCCTTGGCGAGGGCGACGATCATCTCGTTTTCGTGGTGAACATTGCTGCTGCGCGGCGGATAGGGGAAGTCGCCACCATCGAGGACGACGTTGTCGGGGTTCTTCTGGAAGAAGAACGGGGCCTCGCGGTTCGGATCGCCGCCCATCTCGATCGTGTGGGCGGCATAGTTGCGGCCGACGCAATAGATGCGATGGACCGGGAAGCGGCTTTGCGTCCCGCGCACCGGGAGCGTGACCGGCGCCGGGGCCGTGACGACATGGTTCTGAGGCGTGGCGATGTTCATCTTGCGGCGTCCTTCGTTGGCAAGAGGATGGGTCAGCGCGAGGCGGCGTAATAGGCGAACCGACGTTCGAGCCCGGCCAGCAATTCGTTGAGGGTGAAGGCGAAGCTGAAGAGCACGAGCAGCAGCGCCCAGAAATGCTCCATCAGGAAGTGCGACTGGTAGATTTCGAACAGTGTCCCGAAACCGACGACCGAGACGAGCAACTGCCCGATGACCACGCCCTTGACCGCGCGGATCATGCCGAGCCGGATGCCGGCCAGGATTTCGGGCAGCGCCGCCCAGACATAGATGCGGCTGAAGGCCTGCCAGCGGTTGGCGCCGAAGCTGCGCGCCATCTCGATCAGCGAGGGCGAGATGGCGCGGATGCCGGCGCGGGTGTTGAGGACGATGATCCACATCGAGAACAGCACCACGGTCAGCACGATCGTCGTCTCGCCCAGGCCGAACAGCACCATGATCACCGGAACCAGTGCGCTGAGCGGCGCGGAGAGGAAGAGGTTGACCCAGGGCAGGAGCAGCCGGTCGGCGATGACGGAGCGGCCCAGCAGAATCCCGAGCGGGACGCCGATGCCGATCGCGATGATGTTGCCGAACAGGAAGGCGCGGCCGGTGATCACGAGCGCGTCGAGGAACGAAGCGGTCGGCACGATCTCGATGACGCGCCAGACGATGCTGGACAGCGGCGGCAGGATGAAGCCGGCATCGGTATGGCCGACGATCTCCCAGATCACGGCCCAGACGATCAGCGACGTCATCAAGGGCAGGCGGATGCCGGAAATAACCATGCCCGTCCCCTAATCGAGATAGTGCTTGAGCTGCTGCCAGATCTCCTCGACGACATCGAGGTAGGCGCTGTCGCGTCTGATCTTGTCTGGATCGCCGTCGCGGCTGATCTTCGGCTCGATCACCGCCGAGACGCGGCTTGGCCGGCGCGAAAGCAGCGCGATCCGGTCGGAGACGTAGACCGCTTCCTCGATGCTGTGCGTCACGAAGATGAACGACTTGCCTTCGTTGGCGACAAGCTCGAGCAGCTCCTCCTGGAACTTGCGGCGTGTCTGCTCGTCGACGGCCGAGAATGGCTCGTCCATCAGCACGACCTTGGCATCGACCGCGAGGGCGCGAGCAAGGCCGACGCGCTGCCGCATGCCGCCGGAGAGCTCGTGCGGATATTTCCGCTCGAAACCCTTGAGGCCGACTCGTGCGATGTGGCGCTCGGCGATCGCCTCGCGCTCGCTATGGGCGACGCCGCGCAGCTCAAGCCCGAAGGCGACGTTGCGCATGACACTCGCCCAGGGCATCAGCGCGAAATCCTGGAAGACGAAGGCGCGTTCGGGACCAGGCCCCTTGACCTCGCGCCCGTCGACAAAGACCTGGCCGCCAGTGGCCGGGATCAGGCCGGCGATGATCTTGAGCAGCGTGGTCTTGCCGCAGC
>JAEXUU010000436.1 GCA_023452965.1 Pseudomonadota bacterium
AGATGTCGCCGATGATCCGCATCGAGGGGCCGGGCGGATAGATATAGGTGTTGCGGACCATGAACTCCTTGAGGATGTCGTTCTGGATCGTCCCCGAGAGTTTTGCCGCCGGCACGCCCTGTTCTTCGGCCGCGACGATGTAGAGGGCCAGAACCGGCAGCACCGCGCCGTTCATCGTCATCGAGACGCTCATCTGGTCGAGCGGGATGCCGGAGAACAGCGTGCGCATGTCGTAGATCGAATCGATCGCGACGCCGGCCATGCCGACATCGCCGCCGACCCGCGGATGGTCGCTGTCATAGCCGCGATGCGTGGCAAGATCGAAGGCGACCGAGAGCCCCTTCTGCCCGGCGGCGAGGTTCCTCCGGTAGAAGGCGTTCGAATCCTCGGCGGTGGAGAAGCCGGCATATTGCCGGATCGTCCAGGGCTGGTTGACATACATCGTCGGGTAGGGCCCGCGCAGATAGGGCGGCAGGCCCGGCAGGCTGTCGACGAAGGAAAGCCCCGCGCGGTCGGCTTCCGTATAGACCGGCTTCACCGCAATCCCCTCCGGCGTCTGCCAGAGGTCGCCGGAGACCGGCACAGCGGTGGTGCTGGATGCCGTATCGGCAAAGCCAAGCGTTGTAAAATCCGGGATCAAGCTCATCAATCCCTCCCGTCAGGCCGCCGCAATGGCGTGGGCGCTTCGCAGCGTTTCGATCACGTCGCAGCCGGCAAAGATGAACGCGCTCAGCCCGGCCTGGTTCAGGGCGCCTTCGAGATCGCCCGGCCGGCCCGCGAGCCAGACCGTCGCGCCTTTGGCGCGTAGCGCCTGCGCAGCCGCGACCGCCTCGCTGGCATAGCCGGCATCGGAGCCGCAGAGGCAGGCGAGCTTCGCGCCCGAGGCCTCGAAGGCCGCGACGAGCGCTGTGAGATCGGTGCCCTCCGTGCCGGGAAAGCCGTCATGGCCGGGGGCGGCGAGACCACCGGCCTCGAACAGATTGCGGGCGAATCCGGCCCGCGCGGTGAAATCAGCGATCGAGCCCAGCGTCGCGAGGAAGACGGTCGGACGCTTGCCGAGCTGCACCGCCGCAGCTTCCGCGGCGTCGCGCAGCGCCTCGAAATCCTCCGCCAGCCGCAGCGACGGCAAGGCCTCCGCCACAAGGCACGTCTCGGCAGCGACCGCTTCAGAGCCACCCGTCATGGGCGGGACAGCGAGCACGCTGACGGTTGTCTCGCTGAGATTGGGGAACTCACTCGTCCCGGTGATCGGCTCGCGGCGGGTTGCGATCGCCTTGGCGCGCAACGCACGCTGGCGGGCAAGCCCCTGCTGGACGTGGCCATTGGCGAGAGCCGCGACCATGCCGGGCAGCCCGTTGGCGGCTTCGCGTTCGAGATCCTGCAGCTTGCTCCAGCCCTGCTCGCAGAGCGCCTGCGTCAGCGCCTCGAAGCCGCCGGCGCCAGCGGCCGGGTCCGCGACACGCCAGAGATTGGCCTCTTCGAGCAGGATCAGTTGGGTGTTCCGCGCCACGCGCCGGGCGAACGCGTCGGGCAGGCCGAGCGCCGCGGTGAAAGGCAGGACGGTGAGCGAATCCGCGCCGCCGACCCCGGCCGAGAAGCCGGCGATCGTGGCGCGCAGCTGGTTGACGTAGGGATCGCGCCGGGTCAGCGAGCGCCAGGCGGTCTCGGCGTGCAGCGCCATCGGCTTCGCGTCGAGGCCGCAGGCCTGCTGCACGCGCTCCCAGAGCAGCCGCGCCGCCCGGAATTTGGCGATGGTCATGAACTCGTCGGTATCGGCGACGAGCGTGAAGGAGATCGCGTCGCGCGCCAGGTCGAGCGCCATGCCGCCGGCCTCCAGCGCCCTGAGATAAGCGACTGCCGTCGCCATCGCCGCGCCGAGCTCCTGCGCCTCGCTCGCACCCGCCTCATGATAGGGCCGGCTGTCGACCGTCAGGAACGGGCCGGAAAAGCCACGCCCCCTGAGTTCGCCGATCAGCGTGGCGAGGCACCGGCCGAGCTCAGGCCACGTCGCTGGAAGCGCGCCATGGCTGGCGAGCACGCCGATCGGATCGAGGCCGAAGTCGACCCCCACCTTGGCAGGATCGAGATCGCGGCGCGCGATCAGCTCCGCGACCAAACCGGCGTTGCGCTCCCCTGCCGGCGCGGGGTCGAACCGCAGGCGGATCAGGTCCAGCATCACGCCATCGAGCGCCGCGCCGAGCGCCGCGACATCTTCGGCGATCAGCCCGTAGCCGCGGGCAGCACGCGCGCCGGCGAAGCTGAGGACGAGCGTATCCGCGCCGCCTTCGAGGTCGGCGAGCGCAAGATCGCGCGCCGCAGCCGGCGAAGGATGGTCGAGCCGGGCGGCGACGTGCCAGCGGCCCGCTTCGGAGCGGAATGGCCGCGTCTTGGCATTCGCGGCGGGATAGAGCGGCGCGATCCGGATACCGTCGGCGCTCTGGGAGACGAGGCGCTTCTCGAAATCGGCGCCTTTCAGGACCTTGTCGACGGCGCTGCGCCATTGCGCCTCATCGGGCAGCGGAAAGGCGGCGGCGACCGTTTCGGGAAGCATGGCGTCCTCCGTTGCATCTCTCACGCGAATTCGATGATGACGGCGTCGACGGCGAGGGAGTCGCCTTCCTTGGCGAGGATTTTTGCGATGGTGACGTCCTTTTCGGCGCGCAGGACGTTCTCCATCTTCATCGCCTCGACCATGGCGAGCGGCTCGCCGGCCTTGACCTCCTGGCCGACGCTGACGAAGACCGCCTTGACCAGGCCGGGCATCGGGCAGAGCAGGAATTTTCCGGTGTCGGGCGCGGCCTTTTCCGGCATCAGCGCCGCAAGCTGCGCCTCGCGGGCGGTGTAGACATGGGCGTTGGCATAGGCGCCGGCATGGCCGAGCGCAAAGCCGTTGAGGATCGGCCGGACCTGCGCCGCGATGGCGACGCCGTCCAGCGTGCCCTGCCAGACCGGCTCGCCGGGGCGCCAGTCGCTGGCGAGCCTGACGCTGCGCCCGCCAAAATCGATCGTCACCGCCCCGTTCTCGTCCGCGACCTCGCCCTCGAAGCGCTCGGCCCCGAGCTGGACGATGCGGGCGCGCTCGAACTCGACCTTGCGCCAGCCCTGCATCTGCGCCGAGACGTTGCGCTTGCGCTGGTTCATCCGGTGGTCGCAGGCGATCGCGATCGCCGCCATCCGCAGCGCCACCTCGCCCTCAGGCTGCGGCAGGGTGAAGCCTTCCGGGAACTCCTCGGCGATGAAGCCGGTCGAGAGCTCGCCGGCGATCCAGCGCGGATGCTGCATCAGCGCCGAGACAAAGGGGATGTTGTGGCGGATGCCGTCGATCGCGAAGGCATCGAGCGCCCGCGCCTGCGCCCTGATCGCGGCCTCCCGCGTCGGGGCGTGCGTCACCAGCTTGGCGATCATCGGGTCGTAATAGATCG
>JAEXUU010000443.1 GCA_023452965.1 Pseudomonadota bacterium
CTGTGCTCCGGGGACGAGGCGCGGGGAGACCCTTGCGCCAGCACTGCGCCAACATAGTCGGAAAGCGGCCCCCACATCGCATAGCCCGTCAGGCCCAGCGATATTGCGAGTGATACCCAGCGGAAAATGGCCAAGCTCGCCTCCGATACAACGCTCGGTTGCGGTCATGCCTCGCCAAATGTCGGCTGTCGAGGTGAGTTTGCCCGGATAGTTAGCGGCGCAGCATTGTCTGTGCTGCGGCCAAGCAAGCTGCCGTTGCTGGCGCTCTTAAGTTCCGACGCCAGCGCTGGTTTCCAGTCTGGCCGCGCCAGACGCCACCAGAGCGAGCGCCCTGGGATAGAGGGCGTGCTCCTGCTCCAGCACGCGCGCCGACAGGCTCGCCTCGTCGTCGCCGGGCAGGACCGGGACTTTCGCCTGCAGGATGGTCGGGCCGGCGTCGAGCTCGGGCACGACGAAATGCACCGTGCAGCCATGCTCGGCGACGCCGGCTTCCAGCGCCCGGGCATGAGTGTGCGTGCCGCGGAAGTCAGGCAGCAGGGAAGGGTGGATGTTGACCAGCCGGCCCTGCCAGCGCGTCACGAACCAGGGCGTCAGCACCCGCATGAAGCCGGCGAGCGCGACGAGCTCGATCTGGTTGACGCGCAGGACCTCGTCGAGCTTGCGCTCGAACGCCTCCCGGTCCTTGCCGAAAGGGCGATGGTCGACGCTGGCGGTGGCGATACCGGCCTGCCGTGCCCGCTCGAGCCCGCCCGCCTCCGGCAGGTTGGCAGCGACCAGCACGATCTCGGCCGGGAAGTCTGCGGCTTGCGCTGCTTCGATCAGGGCTACCATGTTCGAGCCGCGGCCCGAGATCAGGATCGCGGTGCGGACCCGCCGCGGCGTCGTGCTCACAGGCCGAGCTTCCCGCGATAGGCGACCTGGCCCTCGCTGCCGGCGGGCGTGACCTCGCCGAGCCGGACCGGCGCTTCGCCGGCCTCGCGCAGCGCGGCGACGACGGCGTCGGCCTCGGTTGCCGAAGCGACCACGATCATGCCGATGCCGCAGTTGAAGGTGCGCAGCATCTCGCGCTCGGCGACGCCGCCGACCTTGGCGAGCCAGCCGAAGACCGGCGGCACCGGGATCGCGGAGAGATCGAGCGAGACGCCGAGATCGTCGGGCAGGACGCGCGGGATATTGTCGGGGAAGCCGCCGCCGGTGATGTGCGCCAGCGCCTTGATCCCCGGCGCCGCCTTCAGCGCCTGGAGCAGCGGCTTCACATAGATCCGCGTCGGCGTCAGCAGCGCTTCGGCGAGGCTCTGCTCGGGCGCGAACGGGGCGGGGGCCTCCCAGGCGAGGCCGGAGAGCGCGACGATGCGCCGGACCAGCGAATAACCGTTGGAGTGCACGCCGGAAGAGGGCAGGCCGAGGACAACGTCGCCTGCCACCAGATCGGCGCGCGGCAGCAGCGAGCCGCGCTCGGCGGCACCGACGGCAAAGCCGGCGAGGTCGTAATCCTTGTCGGCATACATGCCCGGCATCTCGGCGGTCTCGCCGCCGATCAGGGCGCAGCCGGCCTGACGGCAGCCTTCGGCGATGCCGCGCACGATCTCGACGCCGGCCTGCGGGTCGAGCTTGCCGGTCGCGTAATAGTCGAGGAAGAGCAGCGGCTCGGCGCCCTGCACGACGAGATCGTTGACGCACATCGCGACGAGGTCGATGCCGATGGTCGAATGCCGGCCGCTCTCGATCGCGATCTTGACCTTGGTGCCGACGCCGTCATTGGCCGCGACCAGGATCGGGTCGCTGAACCCCGCCGCCTTCAGGTCGAACAGGCCGCCGAACCCGCCGATCTCGGCATCCGCGCCCGGCCGCCGGGTCGAACGCACCAGAGGCTTGATCGCATCGACCATGGCATTGCCGGCATCGATGTCGACGCCCGCCTGCGCATAGGTCAGCCCGTTGCCGCCTGTCTTGGTCATGAAACCGCGCTCCTTGCTGTGCGGGGAGCGATAGGCAAGGGCGGCCCCGCTGGCAAGCCGGCAGCGGCCCTTCCGCGAAAGCGTTTCGCAGTTGTCCAGCACATGCATTAGCCTTCAGTCGTAGTTCTCGCGACGAATCCTGGCCACGATCCCGGCGATGACGCTTCCGAACCTGATCACCATCGGCCGTCTGATCCTCGGCCCCCTGGTGATCGTGATGATCATCAACGAGCGCTGGCTGGCTGCCTTCCTGCTCTTCGTCGCGGCCGGGATTTCCGATGCGATCGACGGATTCATCGCCAAACGCTTCGACATGGGAAGCGAACTCGGCGCCTATCTCGACCCGATCGCCGACAAGGCGCTGATCGTCTCGATCTACATCACCCTCGCCATGGTCGGGGCGATCCCGGCCTGGCTCGTCATCCTGGTCGTCTCGCGCGACATCATGATCGTCACGGCGGTGATCCTGTCCTGGTTGATGGAGAAGCCGCTCGAGATCGCGCCCTTCGCCGTCAGCAAGCTCAACACGGCGGCGCAGCTCATCTTCGCCGCGCTGATGCTGGGCTCGCGCGCCTTCGGGCTCGATCTCGGCCCGGCGATCCCGGTCGCTCAGCTCGCCGTGGCGCTCTTGACGGTCGGTTCGATGGCGGCCTACCTCGCCTTCTGGCTGCGCCATATGGCGGCCTGAGCTTGGAACCTCGCCGATGCGCTCCTATTCTCTAGGACGCCCGGCCGGCCTCCCGGGCCCTGCGGACAGTGCGTAACGGCGAGTTCAGGACAGCGGATGAGTCTTCAGCGTCAACTCGCCTTCTGGGCCCTCACACTCGCGGTTTTCGTGCTTGCGCTGCTCCTGCTGCGCGACGTGCTCCTGCCGTTCATCGCCGCGCTGGCGCTGGCCTATCTGCTCGATCCGCTCGCCGACCGGCTGGAGCGGTTCGGCATGCGCCGCCTGACCGCGACCATCGTCATCCTCTGCGTCTTCCTGCTGTTCTTCGTGCTGGCGCTCGTGCTGCTGCTGCCGCTGCTGAGCCAGCAGCTTGCCGGCCTCGTGACGCGCCTGCCTGAAGTCGCCGCCAAGCTCCAGGCGCTGGTCATGGAGCGCGGCGCGCCTCTGATCGAGCGCTTCGGCGGGGCCAAGCTTGCCGAGGATGCCCAGAGCCAGCTCGGCAATTTCGTCGGCGAGGCGACCAAATGGGTCGGCGGCCTTCTGCAATCGCTCTGGTCGGGCGGCACCGCGATCATCGGCGTCTTCTCGCTGCTGGTGCTGACGCCGGTCATCGCCTTCTATCTGCTCGCCGACTGGGATCGCATGGTCGAGACCGTCGATGGCTGGCTGCCGCGCGATCATCGCGACACGATCCGCGGTCTGCTGCACGAGATGGACACCGCCATCGCCGGCTTCCTGCGCGGGCAGGCGCTGGTCTGCCTGCTGCTCGGGCTGTTCTATGCGGTCGGGCGCTCGCTGCTCGGGGTGAACTTCGGCGCCCTGATCGGCATCATCTCCGGCTTCCTCTCCTTCATCCCCTATGTCGGCTCGCTGACCGGGCTCGTACTGTCCGTCGGCGTTGCGACCGTGCAGTTCTGGCCGGACTGGACGATGCCGCTGGCGACGCTCGCCGTCTTCGCCGCCGGTCAGTTCTTCGAAGGCAACATCCTGCAGCCCAAGCTGGTCGGTGACTCCATCGGCGTCCACCCGGTCTGGCTGATGTTCGCGCTGCTCGCCTTCGGCTCGCTCTTCGGCTTCGTCGGCCTGCTGCTCGCAGTGCCGCTGGCGGCGATCATCGGCGTCTTGATGCGCTTCGCCCTGCGCCAATATCTCGCCAGCAATCTCTATCATGGCGCTGCCCCCAAGGCCGCAGCCAAGCATGTCGACCGTCATGCCGGGAACTGAGCCGCCGCGCCGGCCGCGCCAGCTCGCCTTCGACCTGCCGGTCGACAGCCGGCACGGCGTCGAGGATTTCCTCGTCGGCCCCTCCAACGAGCAGGCCTATGGGCTGGTCGAGAGCTGGCCCGCCTGGCCGGATGCCTGGCTGCGCCTGGTCGGGCCCGAGGGCTCCGGCAAGACGCATCTGGCCGCGATCTGGGCGGCCCGTGCCCATGCCTGGACCTTGCAGGCCAGCGAGATCGACGAGGCCAAGGTGCCGCATCTCGCCTCCGGCGGGGCGCTGGTCATCGAGGATTGCGATGCCGGCCGGCTCGACGAGCGGGCGCTGTTCCATCTGCTCAACGCGATCAAGGCGCGCGGCGGCTTTGCCCTGCTGACGGCGCGTACACCCCCCGATCAATGGGGGCTGCGCGTGCCGGACCTGCTCTCGCGTCTGCGGCTCGCTCCCGCTGCCGAGATCGCGGCGCCCGATGATGCGCTGCTGCGGGCGTTGCTGGTCAAGCTCTTCGTCGACCGGCAATTGATCGTCGACACCAGCACCATCGAGGCGCTGGCGCTCCGCATGGAGCGCTCCTTCGCCGCGGCCCGCGACCTCGTCGACGCCATCGACCGGCTCTCGCTCGAGCGCGGCCGGCGCGTCACCCGCGCCATGGCGAACGAAGTGGCGGCCAGCCTGTTCGACGCCGACTAGGCTCAGGCCTTGGCGGCTGCCGGCGTCGCCACCAGCCGGGCATGGATCGCCTCGAGCAGCATGTCGTGCGCACGCGCGGCGATGGCGTCGAGCGACGGTGTCTTGACGAACATCGCCGCCGCCTTCTCCGTCAGTTCCTCGCGGGTCGGCAGCGTCGGCATATGCCATTGCGCCATCGCCTCATGGGCCTGGAGCTGGATGGCGTGCAGGCGCTCGCCGGCGCGGCTCTGCATCCCGGCGAGCCCTTCGCGCCGCGCAGGCAGGGGCAGGGGGGGCAGGGCGGG
>JAEXUU010000448.1 GCA_023452965.1 Pseudomonadota bacterium
GGGCCCTCGACGCCGAAGCGCTTCTTCGACGGGAACTTGACCTTGATGAAGGTCTCGAACGTATCGGCCAGCACGATCGCGTCGAGCGCGCGGTTAGCCAGGTCGACCGGAGTCTGCGCCGCAAACAGCGCTTCGAAGGCGCCGTAGAGCCAGTCGCGAGCCTCGTCGTCCTCGACCTGCTGCGCCTCGAGCCCGCCCTTGCCGGCATAGAGGCGCTGCAAATCGCCGGCGAGGCTTCCGAGACTGGTCTCGCATGTCTCGCCGGCGAGGGTGACGCGGGTGGTCAGGCCCGGCTGGGCCGCCACCTCGGCGCGCAGGCGCTCGAGCGGCACGGCGGGCGTAGGTGCCGTGATCTCGAGCGGATCGAGCGCCGCTTCGCGATGTCCGAAGCGGCGATAGGTGTCGACCAGCCGCAGACCGAGAGCCTCGCCATTCCCGCGCTCGCCCGCCCGTTCCGGCTCCATCTCCTCGAAATGGATGCGCCAGTCAGCCGGGACAGAAAGCGGGTCGCGGCGGTAACGCGCATAGAAGTCGAGGAGGTACGCGCTCTCGGTCGCGACGGGCACGGTCATGGTGGCAGCTTTCGGGAAGCGCTATCGGCTTCGGCTACGGAAGGTCAGTTCTGGGTCAGTTCTTGGACGGCAGCCGCGGAGCCTCGACGCCGGCAAGGTCGCACCAGGCATCGAGCAGCGCCGAGAAGTCCTTGCCGCCGAAGCCGCGCGAGCGGGCGAGCTGCAGGCATTCGCGCGCGGCCGCGCCCATGGCGAGCGGCACCTTCATCGACGAGGCCGAGGTCAAGGCGAGGCCGAGATCCTTGTGGGCGAGGTCGATCTGGAAGCCGGGCTCGATATCGCCGGCCAGCACCTTGACCGGGAAATTGGTCTTGAGATGGCCGTTATTGGCGGTGGTGCCGTTGAGGATGTCGATGGTGCGCTCGACATCGAGGCCGAAGCGCGCCGCGAGGGTTAGCGTCTCGGCGTTGAGCTGGCAGGCCGCGATCGCCAGATAGTTGTTCACCACCTTCATGCGGATGCCGGCGCCGGCCGGGCCGCAATGATGGATCGTCGTGCCCATCGCCTCGAGCATCGGCTTGACGCGCTCGAAATGCTCCTGGGACGCGCCGACCATGAACAGGCACTCGCCGCGATCGGCATGGGTCGCGAGCCGGCCGACCGGTGCGTCGACGAAGCCGAGGCCGGCGGCCTCGACAGCCGCCGCGACCTCGTCGGTCGCGAGCGGGTCGATCGTGCACATATCGACGACGAGCGTGCCGGGCTTTGCATTGGGCACGATCCCGTCGAGCACGACGGCGCGCACTTCGGGATGGGCCGGCAGCATCGTGAAGACGATGTCCGATTCGCGAGCGACCTCGGCGATCGAGCCGGCGGCACGGCCGCCGAGCTCGACCAGGGCGGCGATGCCCTGGGGATTGACGTCATAGGACAGCGTCGCGAAGCCCTTGCGCTGCAGGTTGGACGCCATCGGGCGCCCCATCCTGCCGAGGCCGATGAAACCGATTTTCGGGTTGGTCATGAGCGTTTCCTCCGGATTGGTCCTGTCGCTCAGGCCAGCAGGTAGCTGGTCTTGATCTGGGTGTAGAACTCGACGGCGTAGCGGCCCTGCTCGCGCGGCCCGTAGCTCGACGCCTTCCGGCCGCCGAACGGCGTGTGGTAGTCGACGCCGGCCGTCGGCAGGTTGAGCATGGTCATGCCGGCCTCGACATTGCGCTGGAAATGCCGGGCATACTTCATCGAGGTGGTGCAGATGCCGGCCGACAGCCCGTAATCGGTGTCGTTGGCGACGGCGAGCGCCTCCTCGTAATCGGCGACGCGGATGACGGTCGCGACCGGGCCGAACACTTCCTCGCGGTTGATACGCATCGCATTCGTCGTGTCGGCGAACAGGGTCGGGGCGATGTAGTAGCCCTTGGTGTCGAGCTCGAGCGCTTCGCCGCCGGCGGCCAGGCGCGCATTCTCGCCCTTCGCGATGTCGATGTAGCCGAGATTCTTCTGGAACTGGCTGTCGTCGATCACCGGGCCGATCTGGGTCTCGGCCTTGAGCGCATGGCCGACCCGGAGCTTGGCGACGCGCTCGGCGCAGGCCTTGACGAAGGCGTCGTGGATGCCGCTCGTCACGATCAGGCGGCTCGACGCGGTGCAGCGCTGGCCCTGCTGGAAGAAGGCGCCGTTGACGGCGAGGTCGGCGGCGAGCTCGAGATCGGCATCGTCGAGCACGACCAGCGGGTTCTTGCCGCCCATCTCCATCTGGCAGCGGATCAGCCGCTCGGCGCAGGCGACGGCGATGCGCCGGCCGGTGGTTGAGGAGCCCGTGAACGAGATCGCGTCGGCATTGGCGATGACGGCGGCGCCGACATCCGGGCCGGCACCGATCAGCAGATTGAAGACCCCCGCCGGGATGCCGGAAGCGGCGACGATCTCGGCGATCGCGACGGAAATGCCGGGCGTCTTCTCGGACGGCTTCCAGACCACGCCGTTACCGAAGGCGAGCGCCGGCGCGATCTTCCACATCGGCGTCGCGACCGGGAAATTCCACGGCGTGATCAGGCCGACGACGCCGACCGGATCACGCGTGATCTCGACATCGACGTTCGGCCGCACCGATCCGAGCTTCTCACCCGGCATGCGCAAGGCTTCGCCGGCAAAGAAGCGCGCGATATGGGCCGCGCGCGTCACCTCGCCGAGTGCATCCGGAACAGTCTTGCCGCCCTCGCGGGCGAGGATCTGGGCGAGCTTGTCCTTGTTGTCGAAGATGCCGCGAGCGATCGCCTCGAGCACCAGCGAGCGCTGCTCCAGCGTCGCACGGCCCCAGGCCGGCTGGGCCTTGCGGGCGGCGGCGAAGGCCGCCTCGACCTCGCTCTTGCCGGCGAGGCCGTAGGTCGCGATCACGTCGCTGAGGTCGGAGGGGTTGCGGATTTCGAGAGCCTGCGCGCCGCCGACCCAGTTTCCGCCAATCAGATTCTTCTCGAGCATCGCTGCAGCACTCCATCGATGGTTTCATCAACCGCCCGCGCCTCGGAGCGGCCGGGAATGAAATTCGACTAGCACCATCCGAGGCCTCATGCTAGATTTGAATTATAAATTCATACAATGAATTAAACCTCTCGGGAGTCGGGGGGTATCCGGAGGAAGCAATGAGGAAACGCGACTTTCTGAAGACGGCTGCGGCCGGCGCTATCGGCAGTGCAGCGATCGCGGCGCCCGCCATCGCGCAGAGCGCACCCACGATCCGCTGGCGGCTGGTTTCCAGCTTCCCGAAGAACATCGACGTACTCTATGGCTCGGCCGAGGTGATGGCGAAGAACCTTGCCGAAGCGACCGATGGCAAGTTTCAGATCCAGGTCTTCGCGGCTGGCGAGGTGGTCCCGGCGCTGCAGGCTCTCGATGCGGTGAGCAACGGTACGGTCGAAATCTGCCACACCGCGGCCTATTACTATGTCGGCAAGGACCCGACCTTCGCGATTGGCACCCATATCCCCTTCGGCCTCAATACGCGCCAGCAGAACGCCTGGGCCTATCATGGCGAAGGCAAGGTGCTGCTCGACGAGTTCTTCCGCAAGCACAATGTCGTCGGCCTGCCGGGCGGCAATACCGGCTGCCAGATGGGTGGCTGGTTCCGCAAGGAGATCAAGAGCGTCGACGACCTCAAGGGTCTGAAGTTCCGCATCTCCGGCCTCGGCGGCAGCATCCTCGCCAAGCTCGGCGCGGTGCCGCAACAGGTCGGCGGCGGCGACATCTATCCGGCGCTCGAGCGCGGCACGATCGACGCGGCCGAGTTCAACGGTCCCTATGACGACGAGAAGCTCGGCCTCTATCGCGTCGCGCCGTACTACTACTATCCCGGCT
>JAEXUU010000557.1 GCA_023452965.1 Pseudomonadota bacterium
CATGTCGAATCGGTGGTCGGCGATACCGCCCAGCGCGAACAGGCCAGCGTCATCGACGCGGTCTTCGCCGGCCGCTTCGCGGCCCTGGATCTCGCCTTCGGCAAGCTCGCCGGCGAGGGGCTCGACATGGGTGTTCTGCTCGGCGCGGTGCTGCGCCATGCGCTGGCGCTGATGAAGGCCCGCTTCGCGCTCGATGCCGGCCGCAGCGCCCGCGATGCCGTGGCGGCGATGCGGCTGCCCTATCCGCGCCTGGCACCGGCGGAAGCCGCGCTTGGCGCCTGGAATGCGATGAAACTCAAGGATGCGGTGTCAGTACTGGGCGCCGCCATGATCGCGGTCCGCCGCGATGGCGAGATGGGCAAGCCGGTCGCGATGCGAGCGCTCTGGACGCTCGCCCGCATGGCCGGGCCCGGCCGAGGCTGATCAGTCCTTCAGGCGCCGGCACAGCGCGTCGAGCTGCTCCAGCGTCTTGTAAGCGATCTTCATTTCGCCGCCGCCATTGGCCCGGTGCTTGATCGAGACGCCCAACCCGAGCGCCTCTTCCAGTGCCTTCTCGACAGCGCGGGTATCGGGGTCCTTTTCCCGCTTCGCAACCGCCGCAGTGTTCAGCACGCTCTTGGTCTCGCCGCGCGCCTCTTCCTGGCCGAGTCGCTCGATATCGCGCACCGTCAGTCCCTGCTCGACGATGCGTTTCGCCACCTGTTCCGGGTCCGAAACAGAGAGCAGCGCCCGGGCATGGCCCGCGGAGACCGCTCCTTCGCTGACCATCTGCCGTACAGGTTCGGGCAGCTTGCTGAGGCGCAGGGTGTTGGCGACATGGCTGCGGCTCTTGCCGATCACCTTGGCAAGATCGTTCTGGGTATAATCGAATTCGGCGATCAGGCGTTCATAGCCGGCCGCTTCCTCGATGGCGTTGAGATCGGCGCGCTGCACGTTCTCGACGATGGCGATCTCGAGCGCTTCGCGGTCATTGGCCTCGACCAGGATCACCGGGACTTCGTGCAGCTCGGCCCGCTGCGCTGCCCGCCAGCGCCGCTCACCGGCGATGATCTCATACGCATCGAGCATGCCCGGGAAGGCCCGCACGATGATCGGCTGCAGGATGCCGCGTTCGCGCACCGAGGCCGTAAGATCGTCGAGCTCGGCATCGTCGAAGATCCGGCGCGGATTGCGGGCGCTCGGACGCAGGAACTCGACCGGCACCTTGCGCTGGCCGCGCGAGCGCTCGATTGCGCCGATCTCGTCACCGACATCGCCGATCAGCGCGGCGAGACCACGGCCAAGACGTGAGCGTCCCTGTTCCTCCGCCATCGTCAACCTCTTGAACTTTCTATATTTTCAGAACTAGGCCGCGGCCCGCAGGGTCCGCTCGCGCTTGATCACTTCGGAGGCCAGCCGGAGATAGGCCTGCGAACCCGCACAGCGCAGATCATAAAGCAGCGCGGGCTTGCCATAGGATGGCGCTTCGGAGACCCGCACATTGCGCGGGATCACGGTCTCGTAGACCTTGTCGCCGAGGAAGTCGCGGACATCGGCCATGACCTGGCCGGAGAGATTGTTGCGCGGGTCGTACATGGTCAGCACGACGCCCTGGATGATCAGCCGCGGATTGAGGCCGGCGCGCACCTGCTCCACCGTCTTCAGGAGCTGGCTGAGGCCTTCCAGCGCGAAGAACTCGCACTGCAACGGTACCAGCACGGCATCCGATGCCGTCATCGCGTTGATCGTGATCAGGCTGAGCGAAGGCGGGCAATCGATCAGGATATAGGTCAGGTCGTTGCAACGCTGGTCGTGCTCGAGCTCGTCGACCGCCTTCTTCAGGCGCTGCACCCGGTCCTTCTCGCCGGCGATCTCGAGCTCGACGCCGAGCAGGTCGAGCGTCGACGGCGCAATGAACAAATTGGGAACGGCCGTTGCCTGCATCGCGGCGCCAAGGCCGATATCGCCGCAGAGCACGTCATAAGTCGAGGCGCGCCGGCTTTTTCGGTCGACGCCGAGCCCGGTCGAGGCGTTGCCCTGCGGGTCGAGATCGATGATCAGCACCTTCTCGCCGATCGCGGCCAGCGCGGTGCCGAGATTGATTGCCGTCGTGGTCTTGCCGACGCCGCCCTTCTGATTGGCGAGGGCCAGGACACGAGGCCGGCCGGAGCTTGGCCGAGGGCCTAGGTCGTTCATGAGTCGGTCCGCTTCTGAGCGTTGCGGATCACCAGGATACGCGCCGCCGAATCCGTAACGGAAGGAAACGTTGATGCCTGAATCTTCCAATATTTAGAAGCGTCGGTCAATTCGGCATCTAGATGTTGTCCCTTCGGAAAGACCCCGATCACACCGGTTCTCAACAGCTCTTTGCACCAGTCGAGCAGAAGCGGCAAAGGCGCGAGCGCCCGCGCCGTCACCACATCGACCTTGCCGAGAAATTGCGGCATCGCATCCTCGATCCGGGCCGCATGAACCGTCACCGCCGCGCCGGTCAGCCGGGCCGCATGGCGCAGAAAGGCGCATTTGCGGGCGTTGCTCTCGACCAGATCGATATGTCCGCCGACCTCCGCCAGCCGGATCCCGAGAACCAGACCGGGAAAGCCGCCACCGGAACCGAGGTCGAGCCAGCGCCGGGCTTCGGCGGCATGATCGAAAAGCTGAAGCGAATCGGCGATGTGCCGGGTCCAGACCTCGTCGAGCGTCGCGGTCGAGACCAGGTTCTTGGCCCGCTGCCAGCGTTCGAGCTCGGCGACGAGGACAGCCAGGCGCTCCTCTGTTTCACGTGAAACAGGAGTCAAGTTCAAACCGCGTTGGCGGTCCGAGTTATCAACTGAACGCACAGTCATGATGCCGTTTCGGTGACGGTTGCGGATTTTCTCCGCCGCGCATGCGCTGCCAGCAAGGTCAGGGCCGCCGGCGTCATGCCTTCGATCCGGCCGGCTTGCGCCAGATTGGTGGGCTGAGCGGCTTCGAGCTTGGCGCGTAGCTCATTGGAAAGACCAGAGATTTCGGCGAGGTCGAGATCCCGCGGCAGGCTCAGCGCCTGGTCGCGCTGATAGGAATCGATCTCCGCCGACTGCCGGTCGAGATAGACCGCATAGGTCGCGTCGGCGCTGACGCGCATCGTCACATTCTCGGGATAGCCCGCGAGATCAGGCCAGGCGCTGGCCAAGGCGCCGAACTCGACGCCGGGGTAGGAGAGGATCTCGAAAAGGCTGCGCTTGACCCCGTCTCGATTGACCTGGAGGCCGGCCCCCGCTGCCTCTGACGGGGTCAGCACGCGCTGCTTCAGCTGCGCCGTCAGCTTCGCGATCTGCTCCTGCCGCGTCGCGAACTTGTCCCGTCGCGTCGCACCGACCAGGCCGAGCGCGATCCCGAGGCCGGTCAGGCGTTCGTCGGCATTGTCCACCCGCAGCGAGAGCCGGAACTCGGCACGCGAGGTGAACATCCGGTACGGCTCCGTAACGCCTCGCGTCACCAGATCGTCGATCATCACCCCGATATAGGACTGCGCCCGGTCGAGCACGATCGGCTCGCTGCCGCCGGCGCGCCTTGCGGCGTTCAGCCCGGCGAGCAGGCCCTGGCCCGCCGCCTCCTCATAGCCGGTGGTGCCGTTGATCTGCCCGGCGAGGAAGAGACCACGGATCGCACGCGTCTCGAGCCCGGCGGTCCGGGCGCGCGGCTCGACGAAATCATACTCGATCGCATAGCCCGGTCGCAGCATAGTGGTTCGCTCGAGCCCCGGGATCGTCTTCAGCAGGCCGAGCTGTACGTCCTCGGGCAGCGAGGTCGAGATGCCGTTCGGATAGACCGTCGGATCATCCAGCCCCTCAGGCTCCAGAAAGATCTGGTGGCCGTCGCGGTCGCCGAAGCGGCCGACCTTGTCCTCGATCGACGGGCAGTAGCGCGGGCCTCGCCCTTCGATCTGGCCGGAGAACATCGG
>JAEXUU010000567.1 GCA_023452965.1 Pseudomonadota bacterium
ACGTAGGGCACAGTGAAGCCGAAATGGAAGCGGGCGCTGTCGCGCATCGGCGCGTCGCCGCCGGAAACGTCGGCATGGACCGAATAGTTCGCCTGCACGAAAGTGAAGGTCGCGATGATGATGCGCCAGATGCTCTCGACCGTGTCGAGCGGCAGCAGGCCCTGATGGCGCAGCGCCAGGCGCTTCATCATGTCGGCCTCGCGGCCGGGACGGAAGGCGGAGCCGGAGACCTGAGTCTTCTTGATCGCGATCAGCGTCTCGATGATCGAGGAACGCTCCATCAACAGGCCGTGCATGGCCGCGTCGATGCGGTCGATCTCGCTGCGCAGATCGGCAAGGGTCGTCGGGGCGGCTTCGGTCATGGCGCCAACTTCTCTGAACTCGCGCGTCTCTTAGCGGCCGTGACGGAACTTGGCAAAGCCGTCCGCGCGCATCCGCGCGTTGACAGGGCCCGAGCGGCGCGCCATCGGTTAAGTCCGCTATTTCGAACAGGTCGGGCGACAAGAAAAATCTGAATGCCAAACCGGACGATCCAGGAAGATCAGGCCCTGGCCGATGCGCTGACCGAAGCCAACCGGCCATCGAGCCTGCTGGCGCAATTCGGCCCCGAACGCGCGCTCCAGCTCGATTCCGGCGCCGTGCTGGAGCATTGGCAAATCGGCTACCAGACCTATGGGCAGCTGAATGCCGACCGCTCGAACGCCGTGCTGATCTGCCATGCGCTGACCGGCGACCAGCATGTCGCCAGCCGCAACCCGATCACCGGCAAGGGTGGCTGGTGGACGGCGATGGTCGGTCCCGGCAAGCCGGTCGACACCGACCGCTTCTTCGTGATCTGCGCCAACGTGCTCGGCGGCTGCATGGGCACGACCGGCCCCGCCTCGACCAATCCGGAGACCGGCAAGCCGTGGGGCCTGTCCTTCCCGATGGTGACGATCCGCGACATGGTGCGGGCGCAGGCGCATCTGCTCGACTCGCTCGGCATCGACAGCCTATTCAGCGTCGTCGGCGGCTCGATGGGCGGGATGCAGGTGCTGCAATGGGCGGCGAGCTATCCGCAGCGCGTGTTCTCGGCGCTGCCGCTGGCGACGGCCGCCAAGCACTCGGCCCAGAACATCGCCTTCCACGAGGTCGGCCGCCAGGCGGTGATGGCCGACCCGGATTGGCGCGGCGGGCGCTATCTCGAGGAGAATACCCGCCCGGCCAAGGGCCTGTCGGTCGCGCGGATGGGCGCGCACATCACCTATCTCTCCGAGCCCGCCCTGCACCGCAAATTCGGCCGCAGGCTGCAGGAGCGCAGCGCGCCGACCTTCACCTTCGATGCGGATTTTCAGGTGGAGAGTTACCTCCGCCATCAGGGCGTCAGCTTCGTCGAGCGTTTCGACGCCAATTCCTATCTCTACGTGACGCGGGCGATGGACTATTTCGACCTCGCCGCCGACCATGACGGCGTGCTGGCCAAGGCCTTCGCCGGCACCAAGACCCGCTGCTGCGTGGCGTCCTTCACCTCCGACTGGCTGTTCCCGACCAGCGATTCGCGCGCCATCGTGCATGCGCTGAACGCCGCCGGCGCCTCGGTCTCCTTCGTCGAGCTGGAAAGCGATAAGGGCCACGACGCTTTCCTGCTGGAAGAGCCGAACCTGTTCGCGACGACGCGCGGCTTCATCGGCGCGGCGGCGCGGGCGCGGGGGATCTGATGGCGAGGCTTGCGCCGCCACCTTCCCTTCTCCCCTTGCGGGAGAAGGTGGCCGCGAAGCGGCCGGATGAGGGGTCGCGCCACCCTCGGTCACCTCTTTTGAGACTCGCCAGCGACAATCGTCGCGAGACCCCTCACCCCAGCCCTCTCCCGCAAGGGGAGAGGGGGCAGGTTGCGCCATGAGCCTCCCGGACAACCACACCAACCGCATCGACCTGCGCCTCGTCGCCGAGATGGTCACGCCGGGCTCGCGCGTGCTCGATGTCGGCTGCGGCGACGGCGAATTGCTGGCGCTGCTCGCCGAAACGCGCGGCGTCGACGCCCGCGGCATCGAGCTCTCGCGCGAGGGCGTCGCCGGCTGTGTCGCGCGCGGGCTCTCGGTGATCCAGGGTGACGCCGACACCGACCTCGCCGACTATCCCGACGATTCCTTCGACTATGTCATCCTCTCGCAGACGATCCAGGCGACGCGCAATCCGCGATTGGTCCTGGAGCAGATGCTGCGCATCGGAAGGCGCGCCATCGTCTCCTTCCCGAATTTCGGGCATTGGCGCATGCGCAGCCAGGTGTTCTTCCTCGGGCGGATGCCGGTGACCGAGGCCCTGCCCTATTCCTGGTGGGACACGCCGAACATCCATTTCTGCACGATCCGCGACTTCGTCGTGCTGTGCGACACGATCGGCGCGGTGAAGGAACGCGCGGTGGCGCTCGACGTCGCCGGAGGCAAGGTCGGCGTCAGCGCGCCCTGGTGGTTCTGGAACCTGTTTGGCGCGCAGGCGGTGTTCCTGCTGAAGCGAGGGTAGGCGCCAGAACCTCGACCTGACCTTCTCCCGAATGGGAGAAGGTGGCGCGGAGCGCCGGATGAGGGCCTGCCCTCACCACGAAAGGCAGCGTCGGCTCCGTTGCACCCGAACAATCAGCCGCAGTCCCTCACCCCTGCCCCTCTCCCATCCGGGAGAGGGGTTCCCCGCGCTTCACCGGAAGCTATGCACTCCACCCGAGAATGACGGCGCACGCTCAGAACGCCTCTTCCCAATTGCGGCTGAGCCGCATCGCCGAATTGATCAGTCCGACCATCGAATAGGTCTGCGGGAAATTGCCCC
>JAEXUU010000616.1 GCA_023452965.1 Pseudomonadota bacterium
TTTGGTGATGGACCTCGCCCGCAAGCACATGCATCCGCTGCAATGCGTGATGGAGAAGAAGTAATCTTGAACGCCACCATGTCCCGAGAACTGGATCAGGAGCGCTGACCGTGCCGAGCTTCTCGCGCAGCCTCGAACAGGCGCTTCACCGGGCCCTCGCGCTCGCCAATGAACGCCATCACGAATACGCAACGCTGGAGCATCTGCTCCTGGCGCTGGTCGACGACCAGGACGCCGCCGCGGTGATGCGGGCGTGCAGCGTCGATCTCGACACGCTGCGACGCAATCTCGTCGATTACATCGACGCGGAGCTGACCAATCTCGTCACCGACGGACGCGACGATTCCAAGCCGACCGCCGGTTTCCAGCGCGTGATCCAGCGCGCGGTGATCCATGTCCAGTCCTCGGGCCGCGAGGAGGTCACCGGCGCCAATGTGCTCGTCGCGATGTTCGCCGAGCGCGAGAGCCACGCCGCCTATTTCCTGCAGGAGCAGGACATGACCCGTTACGACGCGGTCAACTACATCAGCCACGGCATCGCCAAGCGCCCGGGCGCCAGCGAGACGCGCGCCGTGCGCGGCACCGACGAGGAGCCGGAGCAGCAGCGCGAGCAGCGCTCCGATTCCGGAAATGACGGCGACAAGGACAAGAAGAAGAAGGAAAGCGCGCTCGAAGCCTATTGCGTCAACCTCAACCGCAAGGCGCGCGACGGGCGCATCGACCCGCTGATCGGCCGCGAGGCCGAGGTCCAGCGCACCATCCAGATCCTCTGCCGCCGGCAGAAGAACAATCCGCTGCTGGTCGGCGAGCCCGGCGTCGGCAAGACCGCGATTGCCGAGGGGCTGGCGCTGAAGATCATTCGCGGTGAGGTGCCCGAGGTGCTCGAGGACGCGACCGTGTTCTCGCTCGACATGGGCACGCTGCTCGCCGGCACGCGCTATCGCGGCGATTTCGAGGAACGCCTCAAGCAGGTAATGAAGGAGATCGAGCAGCACCCGAAGGCGATCATGTTCATCGACGAGATCCATACGGTGATCGGCGCCGGTGCGACCTCGGGCGGGGCGATGGACGCCTCGAACCTGCTGAAGCCGGCGCTCGCCTCGGGCTCGCTGCGCTGCATCGGCTCGACCACCTACAAGGAATACCGCCAGTATTTCGAGAAGGACCGGGCGCTGGTCCGGCGCTTCCAGAAGATTGACGTCAACGAGCCGTCGATCCCGGACACGATAGAGATCCTGAAGGGGCTGAAGCCCTATTTCGAGGAGTTCCACAAGCTGCGCTACACCAACGACGCCATCAAGGCGGCGGTGGAGCTCTCGGCGCGCTACATCCATGACCGCAAGCTGCCGGACAAGGCGATCGACGTGATCGACGAGACCGGCGCCTCGCAAATGCTGGTGACCGAGGCCAAGCGCAAGAAGACGATCGGCGTCAAGGAGATCGAGGCCGCGGTCGCGACCATGGCGCGCATCCCGGCCAAGACCGTCTCCAAGGACGATGCCGAGGTGCTGCGCAACCTTGAGACCACGCTGAAGCGCACCGTCTACGGCCAGGAGAAGGCGATCGAGGCGCTGTCCTCCTCGATCAAGCTCGCCCGCGCCGGCCTGCGCGACGGCGAGAAGCCGATCGGCTGCTATCTCTTCGCCGGCCCGACCGGCGTCGGCAAGACCGAGGTCGCGCGCCAGCTCGCCTCTTCGCTCGGCGTCGAGCTGATCCGCTTCGACATGTCGGAATACATGGAGCGCCACACCGTCTCGCGGCTGATCGGCGCGCCTCCCGGCTATGTCGGCTTCGACCAGGGCGGCCTGCTGACCGACCAGATCGACCAGCATCCGCATAGCGTGCTGCTGCTCGACGAGATCGAGAAGGCTCATCCCGACCTGTTCAACATCCTCCTGCAGGTGATGGACCACGGCAAGCTGACCGACAATAATGGCAAGCAGGTCGATTTCAGGAACGTTATCCTGATCATGACGACCAATGCCGGCGCCGCCGACATGGCCCGCAACGCCTATGGCTTCACCCGCACCAAGCGCGAGGGCGACGATACCGAGGCGATCAACAAGCTGTTCGCGCCGGAGTTCCGTAACCGGCTCGACTCGGTCATCTCCTTCGGCCACCTGCCGAAGACGGTGGTCGCCCGCGTCGTCGACAAGTTCGTGCTCCAGCTCGAAGCGCAACTCGCTGACCGCAACGTCACGATCGAGCTCTCGGACGAGGCGCGCGAGTGGCTGGTCGATAACGGCTATGACGAGGCGATGGGCGCGCGCCCGTTGGCGCGCCTGATCCAGCAGACGATCAAGACCCCGCTCGCCGACGAGGTGCTGTTCGGGCGCCTGAAGAACGGCGGCGCGGTCAAGGTCGTCGTCGTCCAGTCCGAGACCGGCATCAAGGTGCTCGGCCTCGAGTTCCCGGACGGACCGGCCAAGCCCAAGCCGGAGAAAGATGTCGCGGCGGCGACTGCCAAGCGCGTTTCGAAGCCGCGTGCGAAAACTGCAGCTGCCGGCAAAACGACCAAGACTCCGCCGCGGCGAGGGCCTAAAGGTAGCGGCACTCCAGATGGGACAGGGGGCGCGCCGAAGGCCTCGGCCAAGGGCGTCCGCACCGTGCCGAAGGTTCCGCTGACGAAGGCCTGAGACCGTGTTGTTCAAGCGAAAGACCGCGAGCCTCGCCGCCGAGAGCGGCGAGGTGCTTCAGGAGGCCCCGGCGGCGCCCGCAGCGCCGGCGCGGCCGAAGAAGGAAAAGCTCGGCTGGCTCGAGAAGCGGGACCGCCGCCGCCGCCGCCGCAAGTGGTTCGAGGAGGTGCTGGGCTGGATCCTGGTGCCGGCCTTCGGCTACCTGATCTATCTGGGCGTGCAGGCCGTCGGCGGCATCCCCAAGGAACTGATCGAGTTCGCCAACGAACTCATCGCCATCGCGATGAAGGGCGGCAAGGGCTGACGATCAGCGCCGACGCTCCTGCATCAACCGCAGGGCGGATCGGCTTGACGGTGCCTATGCAAGCGTCGGGCGCATGGACGATAGAGGAACTGACCGGCACTCTTCCGGGCCGGAACCTGTGTCGAACCATCCCGCAGCAATGACCTCATGAGCGTATCCGCCGACTGGAGCTGGCAGCGCGTCGCGCTGGCCGGCATGCGCGATGCGCTGATGCTGCCGGCCTGGATCGTCGGCTTCGGGTTGATCGGCATCGGCTCGCTCGCGCGCGATGTCGGCTATCCCGTCGATGTCGCCGTGCTCTCGACCATCCTGGTCTGGGCCGGTCCCTCTCAGGTCTTGTTCTTCGCCTCGATCGCGGCCGGAGCCGCCTGGAGCGCGATCGTGATCGCGATTGCCTTCGCCTCGCTGCGCTTCCTGCCGATGACGATGGCGATCCTGCCGCTGCTGCGCCGGCCCGGCCAGAGCGTCTGGCAGCAGCTTCTGCTCGCCCACTACGTCGCGGTCACCGCCTGGAGCGAGGGTTTGCGGCGCCTGCCCGGCATCGCGCCGCATCAGCGCGTGGCCTATTTCCTCGGCTTCGCCAATACCTGCATGGCGGTGAGCTCGCTCGGCACCTTTGCTGGGTACTACCTGCTCGGCGCGCTGCCGGTTCCCTTCGCTGCCGGCCTGTTGTGCCTGACGCCGATGTTCTTCCTGATCTCGCTGCTCGCCGGCCTACGCCATCGCGGCGATGTGGCGGCTCTCATCCTCGGGCTCGCCTTCGCGCCCCTCTGCCAGCGCTTCATCGGCGGTGGCTTCGACCTGATCGTGGCCGGACTCGTGGCCGGAACCCTGGCCTTCCTCATCGGACGGAAACGGAAGCCGGCATGACCCAGCCGATCGCCATGCTCGACGGGCCGCTCTGGCCCTATCTCGCGCTCTTGCTCTTCGCCGTGCTGCCGACGGAGATCTGGCGCTGGCTTGCGGTCGGCTTCTCGCGCGGGCTTTC
>JAEXUU010000621.1 GCA_023452965.1 Pseudomonadota bacterium
CGCCTGCTCGGCGTCATCCTCGCGGCGCTCGCCGTGCAGTTCGTGATCGACGGCGTGCGCGCGGTCGTCGGCGGCGGCTAGCCGAACCACGGCCGGGACGACCGTGGGGCGCAGGTGCGGGCTAAGGAGTGGTAAATCCGCTCGCTCGACTTGAAAGACAACGGAAGAACAAAAGCTTACGCCCTGCAGCTAAGACGAGGCTGCATCGGGAGATCAATATGCGCCTCGTCATCCTATCCGCCTGCTTCGCACTCGCCACAGCCTCTAGCCCCGGCTCCGCGGCCGGCCTCGACGGCTCGCTCTGGGACCATAATGGCTCCGCCATGGTGCTGGAGCAAAACGCCGGCAGGATCGTCTACGACGAGCCCAAGGCATCGATCGCTGGCACGGTCCGCCGCGGCACGGTGCTGTTCGAGGGACGCTTCGCCGGCAAGCGGGTCAGCGGCACCGCCTATGTCTTCAAGAAGGGCTGCGAGCCGGCGCCCTATCCGGTCTCGGGCGTGATCGAGGACAATCCGCGCGGCTTCGGCTCGCGCATCGTCCTGACGGGTCCTGCGCCTCGCCGCGACAGGGCCTCCTGCGCCATCATCGGCACGACCGGCGCCCATTCGCGCCTCGTCTTCGAAGAGATGGGCGACATCTGAGCATGCCGCGCATTCTCGAGACCCGCACCGACCGCCTCTATTGCGGCTGCCAGGACGAAAGCACCGGCAGCAAGGGCGATGCCTCCTGGGGTCATCTCGCTCCCGACCGGAAGGCGCTGGACGAAAGACTCGCCGCGCTGACGGCAGAGTTGAACGATGGCGGCTGGGAGATCAAGGCAGTCACGCCGCTGATCGCCAGCTACTACTACGCCGCCAGCCAGTACATGGTCTCGCTCGATGGCTCGAACCGGGGCGGCTACGGCGTAGGCTATGGCGCGCCCTATACCGAGGGCCTCGTCGTGGTCGCCCAGCGCTGGGTCGAGATCACCCAGGAGCAGCAGGACGAGCGTGAACGCCGCGCCGCGGAACGTGCAGCGGCAGAGGCGGCCGCGGCGCTTGAGGCACGGCGCCGGGAGCGTGAGACCGAACTGGCCAGGCTCGCTGCCGAACCGGTTAGCAAAACCGGACTGCTGCGCGATAAATGGCGCTTCCGTCGCCAGGACTATCCGACGGAAGCACTCGCCCTGGGCGCGAAGGAAGCCGCCTACAAGGCGCTGCGGGACCGCCCGCTCTAGCCGGCGCGACGGGAGCTGCGGCCTATGCCTTGACGTAGACGAAGGCCTGCTTGCCCGAGGCGAGCCGGACGCTGATGCGCTTGTAGTCGGCGACCTCGTAGCGGTCGGCGGCGGCGAGCTCCTCGGCGGTGATGCTGAAGACCTTGCCGGGCACGCTGTCGGCCGGATCGTCGCTCGGCGCCACCACCGGATGGAAGCGCTTGCCACTGGTGCGGATCACCTCGGGGTCGGTGATTTCCAGCATGGTCTGGGCAAAGCCCGGCATGGCGTCGTCATGGCCGTCGAGCAGCCTTCCGAAGGAGGAAAGCTGGACGTTCTCCTGCCGCAGCGTGCCGTAGGAAAACAGAAGAATGCTGCGCTCGTCGGCCATGCCCGCTCCGGTTCAACCGCGGCTCACGACGCCGCCAGCAGTTTTTCGCGCGCTGCGCGCGAAGCGGCAAGGCGCTGGCGTGCCGCAGCCAGGATGGCGTCGGGCGCCTCTTGCGGCGTGCCGGCCCGGAAGGGAGGCTCCGGCGCGTATTCGAGCGAGAGCTGGATCAGTCGCGCCTCCTCCTCGCCGAGCAGTTCGGCGACCACCGTCAGCCCGAAATCGATGCCGGAGGTGACGCCGCCGGCGGTGATCAGATTGCCGTCGCGCACCACGCGCCCCTGCGTCGGGATCGCGCCGAAGCGCGCCAGAAAATCATGTGCATTCCAGTGGCTGGTCGCGCGCTTGCCTTTCAGCAGCCCGGCCATGCCGAGCACCAGCGATCCCGTGCAGACCGAGGTGAGATAGCGCACCTGCCCTGCCCGCTCGCGCAGGAAGGCAAGAACGGCCTCGTCCCGCAGCAGCGCGTTGACCCCGGCACCACCCGGCACGCAGAGCACATCGAGCGGCGGGCAGTCGGCGAAGGTCGTGGTCGGCGTCAGCGTCAGCCCGGTCGCGGCCTTGAGCGGGGCGGTATCCTTCCAGACCAGATGCACCTCTGCACCCTTGGCCGAGGCGAAGACCTCGTAGGGGCCGGTCAGGTCGAGCTGCTGGACCTGCGGAAAGAGGAGGATGCCGAAGCTGAGGGACATGGGATGATCTCCTGGTTGACGGAAGCAGCCTAGCGCGCAAAGCTCTGGCCGAATTGCCAACGAGCCCTCGCTTCATGCCAAACCAGCGCCGCATCGAGATCCTGACCTTCCCCGGCGGGCAATTGCTCGACGTCGCCGGGCCCTTGCAGGTCTTCGCCACCGCCAACGACCTCGCGCATCTCGCCGGGCGCCCGCTGCCCTACGAGACCGCGGTGGTGGCGGAAGAGGGCCGCGTCGTCACCAGCGCGAAGCTCGAACTCGGTGCGGCTCCGCTCCCCGACCCGTCTGCACCGCTGCATACGCTGGTCGTCGCCGGCGGCTATGGCGTCAATGCTGCCTGCCGCGATCCGGCACTGCTCGGCTGGGTCCGGCAGCGCGCGGAGGCCGCCAAGCGTGTCGCCTCGGTCTGCAGCGGCGCCTTCCTGCTCGCGGCCGCCGGCCTGCTCGACGACAGGCGCGCCGTGACGCATTGGGGCCGCTGCGATGAATTCCAGGCGATGTTCCCCGCCGTGCGGCTGGAACCCGACCCGATCTATGTCCGCGACGGCGATGTCTGGACCTCGGCTGGCGTCACCGCCGGCATCGATCTCGCTTTGGCGCTGGTCGAGGCCGATCTCGGCCGCGAGCCGGCGCTCGCCATCGCCCGCCAGCTCGTCGTCTTCCTCAAGCGCCCCGGCGGCCAGGCCCAGTTCAGCGCCGCGCTCACTTTGCAGGAGAAGGATGAGCGCTTCGACCGCCTGCATGGCTGGATCGTCGAGAACCTGCGCGGCGACCTCTCGCTGGAACGGCTGGCCGGGCAGGCCAATATGAGCCTGCGCAGCTTCGCCCGGCACTATCGGCTGGCGACCGGGCGCACGCCCGCCCGCGCCGTCGAGGAGATCAGGATCGAGACCGCCCGCCGCCTGCTCGAACAGGGTCTCTCCGTCGCCCAGGCCGGCCGCCGCTGCGGCTTCGGCTCGGAGGAGACCCTGCGCCGCGCCTTCCTGCGCCGGCTCGGCGCGAGCCCGCAGGCCTATCGCGAGCGCTTTGCGCAGTAGGAGACCTCTTACAGCGCCAGCTCCATGACCCTTTCGCCATTGGCGCGGGTCTCGCCCGTGTCCCTGAAACCCTGCGCCAGATAGAAGCCGTGCGGCCCGCCATCGCCCGCGACGTAGCTGGTCCGCGCCAGCCTATATCCCTGCGGCGGCAGGCCTTTCAGCCAGAGCGCGATCGCCTCGCGCCCATGGCCCTTGCCCTGATGTCCACCAGCGATCATGAAGCGCCAGAGGAAGCAGCACCCGCTCTCAGCGCCCGGGCGCCACATCATGAACCCGACCGGCTCGTCATCGGCATAGACAGCGCGAAAAACCGCGGCCGGGTTGAAGTGGGCCTGCGCGATCGAGACCGCATTCGGCGCGACGAAGCCACTCTGCGCCTCGTGCGGCGAGAGCTCGCAGATTGTGCGCACCGTATCGGCGGTCACCTCACGCAGCGAGACGATCGGCGCTCTCAACCGATCCTCCTCACTTCTCCAGAAAGGCCTTCACCGCCCCTTCGGCCTGCTTCATCGAGATCACCCCGTCGAGATGGCCGCGCGAGCCCTGGATGGTGACGTGCGAGACATCGCGCCCGGCCTTCTTCGCCTCTGCGACGCTGCGCTGGATCATCTCGTCGGGAAAGACCAGGTCCTTCGGCTGGCTGACGATCAGCAACGGCGCCTTGATCCGGCTCATCCCGTCGGCGAGCGACCTGCCTCCGGCGGCATAGAGCTGGTTCGCCTTGACCAGATAGAGGAAATGGTTGGCGTCCGAGAGCTTGGCGCGCGCCTCGCCGGCATTGTCGAGCACGCTCTGCACCTGGAACTTGTTGCCGAGCGCCTTGGCCGGATCGTCACCCTCCTTGGCCGGGCGACGGCCGAAGGTGCCATTGGTCCAGTCGCCGTGATTGGCCTGCAGCGTCACCGCGGTCAGCGCCTTGGCGAGGCCGGCATTGGGCGGCGTCTTGCCGTAATAGTCGCCCTTGTTCCAGTTCTGGTCGACCAGGATCGGAGCCGCCCAGACGTCGAGCCAGGCGATGAGTTGCGCGTCGGCCTCGGCCGCGCCGATCACGGCCATCGCCTTGCCGACCATGTCGGGATGGCTCGCCGCCCATTCATAGGTCTGCAGCACGCCCATTGAGGGGCCGGCGACCATGACCAGCTTCTTGATTCCAAGACTTTCGACCAATGCCTTCTGGACATTGACGAAATCGCCGACGGTCACGACCGGAAAGTCGAGCGCATAGGGCTTGCCGGTGTCGGGATCGATCGAGGCCGGGCCGGTGGTCGTGGTCTTCGGATCGCCGGTGTTGAGGTTGACCAGCGTGTCCGAGGACAGGACGAAATACTTGTCGGTGTCGATCGCCTTGCCCGGGCCGATGATCGCGTCCCAATAGCCGGGCGCCGCATCGGAGGCCGCGTATTTGCCGGCGGCATGCGAATTCGCCGAGAAGAAATGGCAGATCAGGATCGCGTTGGACTTGTCGGCGTTGAGCGTGCCGTAGCTCTCCCAGCCGACCTTGACGTTCTTCAGCGTGCGCCCGCCTTGCGTGGTGTAGCTC
>JAEXUU010000661.1 GCA_023452965.1 Pseudomonadota bacterium
CACCTCGGTCCTCTATGTGCGCGAGCGCTCGCGCTGGCAGCGCCGCGAGGGCGAGCTCGCCGCCGGGCTGGAGGCGGCGCGCGGACACCAGGAGCGCCTCGCCGCGCTGCTCGCCGCCGACCCGCAGGTGGTGCTGAGCTGGGACGGTCCAGACGCCAAGCCGGTCTTCGAGGGCGATAGCGGCTTCCTCGGCGTCAGCGGCTCGGCCATGGCGCTCGCCTATGGCTCCTGGGCGCCGCCCGCCGACGCCAAGCGGCTGGAAGTCGCGACCGAGGCGCTGAAGGAGCGTGGCGAGGCCTTCGCCTTCACCTTCCGGGCCAAGGGCGGGCAATATGTCGATGCCGAAGGCCGCCCGGTCGCCGGCCGCGCCGTGATCCGGCTGCGCGAGGCCAGCGGCGAAAGGGCCCGGGCCCTCACCCTGCAGGACGATCTCGTCCGGGTCAGCGCCGACCAGGCGACTCTCGCCGCGCTGCTCGCCGGCCTGCCTCAGCCGGTCTGGACGCGCGACGCCAATGGCCGCCTGAGCTGGGTCAATGGCGCCTATGCGAGGGCGGTCGAGGCGGCCGACGGCGCCGAGGCGGTCAAGAACGGCCTCGAGCTGTTCGACCGCTCCGAACGGGAGGCCGCCGGCAGGGCACGCCATGAGGGCCGCGCCTTCACGATGCGCGCGCCGGTGGTGATGGCCGGCCAGCGCCGCATCGTCGACATCCTGGAAACGCCGACGCCGACGGGCTCCGCCGGCATCGCCACCGATATGAGCGAGCTCGAGGCGGTGCGCGCCGATCTGCAGCGCCAGATGGATGCGCATGTCAGCACGCTCGACCGGCTGAAGACCGCGGGCGCGGTCTTCGACGCCTCGCAAAGGCTGGTCTACAACAATAGCGGCTACGAGACGCTGTGGTCGCTGGACCCGAATTTCCTGGAGAGCCGCCCCAGCGACGGCGAGATCCTCGACCGGCTGCGCACCGAGCGCCGCCTGCCCGAGCTCGGCGACTACCGGAGCTGGAAGGCCGGGGTGCAGGCCGCCTACACCGCGACCCGCGCCAGCGAGGACTGGTGGTACCTGCCCGACGGGCGCACCATCCATGTCGTCGCCAGCCCGCATCCGCAGGGCGGCGTGACCTATCTCTTCGACGACGAGACCGAACGCTTCACCCTGGAATCGCGCTTCAACGCCTTGTCGCGCACGCAGCGCGAGACGCTCGACTCGCTGCGCGAAGGCGTCGCGGTGTTCGGTTCCGACGGTCGTCTCAAGCTCTCCAACCCGGCCTTTGCACAGCTCTGGAAGCTGACCCCGGAACGCACCGCCGGCACCCCGCATATCGACGAGGTCGTCAGCCTGTGCCGCCCGCTCTTCCCGGAGGATGCGGTCTGGACAGAGATCCGCAGCGCCGTCGCCGGCGTGCGCGATGCGCGCGAGGATTACCGCTGCCATATGGCCCGGCGCGACGGCACGGTGCTGGACTGCAGCGCCGCGCCGCTGCCGGACGGTGCGACCCTGATCACCTTCGCCGACGTCACGGCCGGCGTGAATGTCGAGCGGGCGCTGACCGAGCGCAACGAGGCCCTGGAGAAGGCCTCGCGTCTGCGCGAGGAATTCGTCCATCACGTCTCCTATGAGCTGCGCTCGCCGCTGACCAACATCATCGGCTTCGCGCAATTGCTCGGCGAGGAGACGATCGGCGCGCTCAACGAGAAGCAGCGCGACTATGCCGGCCATATCGTGCGTTCCTCCGGCGCGCTGCTCGCCATCATCAACGACATTCTCGACCTCGCCTCGATCGACAATGGCGCGCTCTCACTCGATCTTGAAGAGGTCGACGTCGCCCAGACCATCGCCCAGGCGGCGACCGGGCTGCAGGACCGGCTCGCCGACAGCAAGCTCGAACTCAAGGTCGAGATCGCGCCGCATACCGGGCCGCTGCGGGCGGACGGGAAGCGCCTGCGCCAGATCCTGTTCAACCTGATCTCGAACGCCATCGGCTTCTCGCAGCCCGGCCAGACCATCCGGGTCAGCGCCGGACGCGTCGGCGGCGAAATCCGCATCACCGTCGCCGATGACGGCCGCGGCATCCCCGACGAGGTCAAGGAGAAGGTGTTCGACCGGTTCGAGAGCCATTCGCTGGGGTCGCGCCATCGCGGCGTCGGCCTCGGCCTCTCGATCGTCCGCTCGATCGTCGAACTGCATGGCGGGCGGATCGAGCTGGAATCGGCACCGGGCGCCGGCACTCGCGTCACCGCCGTCTTCCCGCCCGAGGGCATGCGCATCTCGGACGCCGCGGAATGAGCGAGGAAGCCGCCAAGGCGGGCACGCATACAGTCCTCCTGACCGACGAGGCCGCGACCATCCGGCTGGCGCGCGACATCGCCGACATCCTCAGAACCGGTGACATCGTCGCGCTTTCCGGCCATCTCGGCGCCGGCAAGTCCCTGATCGCCCGGGCGATGCTGCGGCGGCTGGCCGAAGACCCGGATTTGGAGGCGCCGAGCCCGACCTTTACCCTGGTGCAGAGCTACGACGCCCCGAAGGGGCTGCTGCTGCACGCCGACCTCTACCGCGTGCGCAGCCCCGACGAGCTCGACGATCTCGGGCTGATCGAGGATCTGGAGCGGGCGATCACGCTGGTCGAGTGGCCCGACCGCGCCGGGGCGCGGCTGCCGGCCGGACGCCGGCTCGACATCGTCATCGAGGTCGACCCGGAAAACCCCGAGACCGGGCGGATCGCGACCCTTTCGGGCGGCGTTCTCTGGCGCGCCCGCCTCGCCATCGCCATCGGGGCACGGCGGATGATCGACGCCGCCGGCTGGAGCGATGCCGACCGCCAGTTCATGCTGGGCGACGCCTCGAGCCGGGCCTATGAGCGGCTGGTGCGGGAGAATGGCGAGACCGCGATCCTGATGATCTCGCCGCCGCGCCCCGACGGCCCGGCGATCCGGCAGGGCAAGCCCTACAGCGCCATCGCCCATCTCGCGGAGACGGTCGACGCCTTCGTCGCGATGGACAAGGGGCTGCGCTCGCTCGGGCTCTCGGCACCGCAGATCCTCGCCCAGGACCTCTCGACCGGACTGCTGCTGATCGAGGATCTCGGCCCCGGCCTGGTGATCGACGAGAACGGGCCGATTCCGGAGCGCTACGAGGCGGCTGCGCGTCTGCTTGCCGAGATGCATCGCCATGCGCTGCCAACCATCCTGCCGGTGGCCGAGGCGCGCGACCACGTCATCCCCGACTATGACCGCGAGGCGCTGACGATCGAGACCGAACTGGTGCTCGACTGGTATGCCCCCCACATCGCCGGGGTGACCCTGCCGGCGGTGACGCGGGCCGAGTTCGGCCGGATCTGGGACAGGCTGTTCGACGAGGTCTTCGAGACGCCGGCGACCTGGACGCTGCGCGACTATCACTCGCCCAACCTGATCTGGCTGCCCGACCGGGTCGGCCACGCCCGGCTCGGGCTGATCGACTTCCAGGACGCGGTGCTCGGCCACCCCGCCTATGACCTGGTCTCGCTCGGCCAGGACGCACGCATCGACGTGCCGGCGGCCCTGGAGCTGAAGCTGCTCGCAGCCTATGCCGGGGCGCGGCGCGGCAATGACCCGGCGTTCGACCTCGCCGGCTTCGCCCGCGCCTATGCGATCCTCGGCGCGCAGCGCAACACCAAGATCGCCGGCATCTTCGCCCGCCTCGACAAGCGCGACGGCAAGCCGGGCTATCTGAAGCACCTGCCGCGCATCGAAACCTATCTGCGTCGCGACCTCGAGCACCCGGCCCTGGCCGAGCTCAAGGCCTGGTACCAGGCGCATCTGCCGAAGCTGTTCGCCGTGCCGGAGACGCCCGCCGAAGCGCCGGCCGAGGCCGAGCCGGAGGCAGCGGCAGAAGTCGGGCCGGATGCCGGCGACGGCGGCCAGCCCAGCTGAGCACCACATATCTGCGTCATCCCGGCCGCAGCGAAGCGGAGCGTTGGGATGACGCGTCGGCGGGCGCGGGACTTGAGCGAATCCCGTCGCCGTGGCTGATAGGCCGGACATGCCGAACGGCCAGGAGATTCGCTTGACGCAGACGACAACGCCGCCGATCCGCCGAGCGATCGTGCTGGCGGCCGGGCTCGGCAAGCGCATGCGCCCGATCACCGACACCTTGCCGAAGCCGCTGGTCGCGATCGGCGGCAAGACCATGCTCGACCATGCCCTCGACCGGCTGGCGGAGGCCGGCGTCGAACGGGCGGTGGTCAATGTCCACCATCTGCCGGAGCGCATCGAGCAGCATGTCGCGGCACGCCGGCAGCCGCGGATCATCATCTCGGACGAGCGCGGCCTTTTGCTGGAGACCGGCGGCGGCGCCAAGAAGGCGCTGCCCGAGCTCGGAAGCGAGCCGTTCTTCAGCGTCAACGCCGATTCGCTCTGGAGCGAGAACGGCGTTTCCAATCTCTCCGCCATGGCTGCGGCCTGGGACCCGGCCCGGATGGACCTTTTGCTGCTGCTTTCGGAACGCGAGGGCAGCGTCGGCTTCGACGGCGCCGGAGACTTCTTCCGCGATGCGGAGGGGCGGCTGACCAGGCGCGGCAAGGCCACCAGCGCCCCCTTCGTCTATGCCGGCGTCGCGATCCTCAAGCCGGAACTCTTCGCCGACACACCCGAGGGCTCGTTCTCGTTCAACCTGCTCTTCGACCGAGCGATCGCGGCCGGGCGGCTCTTCGGCCATGAGCTCGACGGGCGCTGGCTGCATGTCGGCACGCCGGAGGCGATCCCGCTGGCGGAGGCCGCCTACGCCGCCCATCGGGCCTGAGCGGCATGGCCGGGCTCAACCTGTTCAGCATCCCGGCCGGCGCGCCGTTTCTCGCGGTGCTGGCGGAAGCATTGCTGGCCGGGCGCTTCGGCAAGGCGCATGACCCCGGCGACCCGACAGCGCTGTCGCGCACGACGCTCTACCTGCCGACCCAGCGCGCTGCCCGCGCGCTCGCGACGATCCTGTCGGAAAAGCTCGGCGGCCGGCCGCTCTTGCTGCCGCGTATCGTGCCGCTCGGCGATGTCGACGAGGCCGAGACGGCGCTGATCGCCGGCTCCGGCGAGCTGCTGGCGCGCGTCGCGCCGATCGAGCCGCTGCAACGCCGGCTGATCCTGACCCGGCTGATCGCGCAATGGGGCAAGGCCGCCAACCGCCAGCATCTGCGGCTCGACCCGGCCGAGCCGGCGCTGGTACCCTCGACGCTCGCCGAGGCTTGGGGCCTCGCCGGCGACCTCGCGGGCCTGCTCGACCAGATGCAGACCGAGGGCGTGGCACCGGAGCGGCTGCGGGGTCTCGACGCCGCCCGCTTCGACGAGATCTGGCAGTTCAACGCCCGCTTCCTCGATATCGTCGCCGAGACCTGGCCGGCGATCCTTGCCGAGCGCGGCGAATGCGACCCGGCCGATTTCCGCAACCGCATGCTGGAGGCCGAGCGCCGGCGCCTCGAGGCCGGCGGACTTTCCGGCCCGGTGATCGCCGCCGGCTCGACCGGCACGGTGCCGGCGACGGCGCGGCTGCTCGCCACGATCGCGCGCCTGCCGAACGGCGCGGTGGTCGTGCCCGATCTCGACGAAGCCTTGCCGGAACAAGCCTGGCGCGCGATCTCCGGCGAGCCGGCGCCTTCGCACCCGCAGGCCGCCCTGCATCATCTGCTCGAGGTGATCGGGGCCGACCGCGACGAGGTCGAGAGCCTGGCCGAGCCGACCGAGACCTTGGCCGCCCGGCGCGACCTGCTGCGGCAGGCGATGCTGCCGGCGACGGTCACCGATGGCTGGGCCGGCATCGCCACCGCGCCCGGCGCGGACACGGCGCTCGCCGGCCTACGCGTGGTCGAAGCGGCCGATGAGCGCGAGGAGGCGCTCGTCGCCGCGCTCGCTTTGCGCGAGGCGCTGGAACGCTCCGGCGAACGGGCCGCGCTGATCACGCCGGATCGCGG
>JAEXUU010000664.1 GCA_023452965.1 Pseudomonadota bacterium
GTATCGCCCGGGCCCTTGCCGGTCGAGGCGATGTAGAGCTTCTTGTGGTCGGGCGAGAAGCAGAGCCCGTTCGGGTCGGGCACCTGGCTCTCGTTGACCACGAGGTCGACGCGGCCGCTCGGGTCGATCCGGTAGCAATTGGTCGGCAGTTCGCGCTTGAAGAAGCCGATCTCGGGCGGCTGGCCGAGGCGCGGATTGATCTTGCCATTGGCGTTGCTCGGCCCGCCCGCCGCATCGGGAGCGCCCTCGTAGAGCTGGCCGCCATAGGGCGGATCGGTGAACCAGTAGCTGCCGTCGGGATGCTGGACGATGTCGTTGGGCGAGTTCAGCCGCTTGCCGTCGAATTTGTCGGCGAGGATCGTCACCGAGCCGTCGAGCTCGTAGCGCACGACGCGGCGGTTGAGATGCTCGCAGGAGAGCTGCCGGCCCTGATAGTCGAAGCTGTTGCCGTTGCTGTTGCCGGAGGGCGTGCGGAAGACGCTGACGCGGCCATCGTCCTCGAGCCAGCGCAGTTGCCGGTTGTTGGGGATGTCGCTCCAGACGAGATAGCGCCCCTGCGCGTTCCAGGCAGGGCCCTCGCTCCAGAGCGCGCCGGTCCACAGTCGCTGGATCGGGGCATTGGGCTGGGCGAGGCCGTTGAAGGCGGGGTCGACGGCGATGATGTCGGGATCCCAGAAATAGGTCGTCGGCGCGCCGTTCCGGCTGAAATCGCGCGGCGGGGTCGTCACCGTGCTCGGCGGCGCCGCCGGCCCGGAAGGAGCCTGTGCGAGGGCTTGCCCCGCGCTCGCGGCGAGCGCGCCGGCCCCGGCGACCTGCAGGAGCCTGCGGCGCGAAAGCGCCGGGCGCGATCCATCGTCCATCGACTGCTGATGCATCTTGGCCTCCCTGGATTGGACTGTTCCGTCCTTGCGGGAAGCATCGGGAGCGCCGATTGCGGCGGCGGCGTGGCGTCGATGTGACGCAGCGTCATGGCTGTTGTCGATCGGCCGGGGCTTCCCCTCCGGCTAAATCGGTTTAATGCTCGGGATTCCGCTCTGCCTGCTGTTCAGGCGGCGAGATCGGCGACCAGCGCGTCGAGCAGGAGCGCGCCTTCCGGCGTCGCGGCGAGGCGCCCGCCGGGCTTGCGCATCAGGAAGCCTTCGCCGATCAGGCTGCCGATCCGGTTCGAGTTGAGCGGCCGGCCGGACAGGGCCTCGAACACGGCAAGGTCGATGCCGTCGACGAGCCGCAGGCCCATCAGGAGGTATTCGTCGCCCTGCGCTTCGGCGGTGAGCTGCTCGTTCTCGATCAGCGCGTCGCCATCGGCCTCGACCCGCTGCAGCCAGGTCTCGGGATGCTTCTCGGTCGATTGCGCCATCCGGCCGTCAGCCGTCACCAGCCGGCCATGGGCGCCGGGGCCGATGCCGGCATATTCGCCATAGTGCCAGTAGACCAGATTGTGCCGGCATTCGGCGCCGGGCCGCGCATGGTTCGAGATCTCGTAGACCGGCAGGCCGTGCTTCGCCGTGATTTCCTGCGTGATCTCGTAGAGCTCGGCCCCGGCATCGGGATCGGGAATGGCGAGCTTTCCGGCCTGGAACAGCTTGTCGAACGCTGTGCCGGGTTCGATCGTCAGCTGGTAGAGCGAGAGATGCTCGGCGGCATGGCTGATCGCAAGCTCGAGCTCGGCGCGCCAGAGCGCCGGCGTCTGGCCGGGCGAGCGGGCGTAGATCAGGTCGAAGGAGTAGCGCTCGAAATATTTCCGGGCGATCGCGACCGCGTCCAGCGCCTCCTGCGCCGAATGCATCCGCCCGAGGGATTTGAGGTCGGCATCGTTCAGCGCCTGCACGCCGAGCGAGACGCGGTTGACCCCGGCCGCTCGGAAATCGCGGAAGCGTCCGGCCTCGACGCTGGTCGGGTTGGCTTCGAGCGAGACCTCGCAATTGGGATCGACGGCCCAGTGCTCGCCGATCGCGTCCAGGATCGCGCCGACGGTCGCGCCTTCCATCAGCGAGGGCGTGCCGCCGCCGAAGAAGATCGAGGAGACGGTCCGGCCCGGCGCCAGCGCCGCACGATGGGCGATCTCGCGCCGGAAGGCCGCGATATAGCGGGCCTGGTCCGGCGGCGAATGCCGGACGTGGCTGTTGAAGTCGCAATAGGGGCATTTGGCCAGGCAGAACGGCCAATGCACATAGACGGCGAAGCCGGCATCCGCGGTCGGATGTGCCGGCACGCTCTGCCGCCCAGCCAAGGCGGCCTTGCCCGTCAAGCGGGCTTCCTCAGGCAGGCGGCGGCCAGCACATGGAAAGCGCGGGCGCGGTGCGACAGGCCGGGCGAGCCATCGGCGGGAATGCCGTGCTTCTCCTCCGCCGTCATCTCGCCGAAGGTCTTGGTATAGCCGGTCGGCTGGAAGATCGGGTCGTAGCCGAAGCCGGAAGGCCCGCGCGGCGCATCGACGACTGCGCCGAAGACGCGGCCCTCGAACAGTTCCTGATGCCCATCCGGCCAGGCGATCACCAGCGCCGAGACGAAATGCGCCTTGCGCTGTTCCGGCATGGTCGCGCCGCGCTTGGCGAGTTCGGCCTGCACACGGGCCAGAGCCGGGGCGAAGTCCTTGCCCGGACCGGCCCAGTTCGCCGAGAACAGGCCGGGCGCGCCGTCGAGCGCGTCGATGCAGATGCCGGAATCGTCGGCCAGCGCCGGCAGGCCGGAAGCGTTGGCCGCCGCCACCGCCTTGATCGCGGCGTTCTCGGCGAACATGTGGCCGTCCTCCTCGGGCTCGGGCAGGCCGAGCTCGCCGGCCGAGACCAGCTCGACGCCATAGGGGGCCATCAGCTCGCGCATCTCGCGCAATTTGCCCTGGTTATGGGTCGCGATCACGACCTTGCCGGAGAGGGAACGGTTGGGCATTGCCATTGAACTCATACCGGGTGTCCTCCGCCGTCATCCCGCGGCGGCTCATAGCCTCGATCGAGCGGGGCGGATGATTGCTTGCGGCTTTTCTTCTGGTTCAGCCGAACGCTAACGGCAATCACGACGAGGAGCACCGCCAAGGCGATCGCTATCCCGAGCCCGATCTCCGTCCCGTTCATGCCGCGCCCTCGATTATGCCACCGCCGCCTTCTGCAGGGTGACCAGCTGGCCGACGCCGCCCTTGGCGAGCTTGAGCAAGGCCATCAGCTCGTCCTCGGAGAAGGGTGCGCCCTCGGCCGTACCCTGGACCTCGACGAGGCCGCCCGCGCCGGTGATCACGAAATTCGCGTCGGTCTGGGCGCCGGAATCCTCGACATAGTCGAGATCGATCACCGGGTTGCCGGCGACGATGCCGCAGGATACCGCCGCGACATGGTCCTTCAGCGGGTTGGTGCCCTTGAGCATGCCCCGCCCTTCCATCCATTTCAGCGCGTCGTGCAGCGCGACCCAGGCGCCGGTGATCGAGGCGGTGCGGGTGCCGCCATCGGCCTGCAACACGTCGCAGTCGACGACGATCTGGCGCTCGCCGATCGCGGTGAGATCAACGACGGCGCGCAGGCTGCGCCCGACCAGACGCTGGATCTCCTGGGTGCGGCCCGAGGGCTTGCCGGAGGTGACCTCGCGGCGGGTGCGCTCGTGCGTGGCACGCGGCAGCATCGAGTATTCGGCGGTGACCCAGCCCTTGCCGGTGCCGCGCAGCCACGGCGGCCCCTTTTCCTCGACGGTCGCGGCACAGAGCACCCTGGTCTCGCCGAAGCTCACCATGCAGGAGCCCTCGGCATAGCGGACCACGCCACGCTCGAGCGTGACCTTGCGCATCTCGTCGGCGGCACGCTTGGAGGGTCTCATCGTCATCGTCCTGCTTTTCTGGAATTGGCGGCTTGTAGGCGTTTCAAGATGGGGCGGCAAGG
>JAEXUU010000685.1 GCA_023452965.1 Pseudomonadota bacterium
GCTTTGACCGCGAGCCTGCGCCGGGGCGGGCTGATCCTGCCGGTGATCGTCGCGCCGCTGACGGTGCCGGTGCTGATCTTCGGCGTCTCGGCGGTCGACGCCGCACGCGGCGGGCCGCTGCCGGCCGGCACGCCGCTGCTGATCCTCGGAGCGATCACGCTTTCTGCGATCGTGGTCGGCAGCATCGCCGCCGCGGCTGCGCTGAGGCAGTCGGACTAGAGCCGCAACCAGGCCCGGCGGTCAGGCGCCGTCGAGTTCGAGCGCGCAACCGCTCTGGGCGCCGAGTTGAGCGACGACGGCGGCGATATCCTCCAGCGCGACATTCTCGCCATTGAAGCGCAACTGAACCTCCTCGGCGACGGCGAAGACGTCGAGGACGCGGGACTCGCCAGCGCGCAGGCGCACGGTCGTCTCGATATCCCGCTGCATGGGGGCGGACAGCTTCATGAGCATGGGAATGCCCTCCTGCCGGCAGGAGTATCCCCTTTTGCCGCGTATAGCAAGAAAAAATGAGATATTTCAATTAGTTAGTAGATTGTGTCGACGCCGTCATGCCAGCATGACCCGCTGATTCTGCCGATTGCCCTTCTGCTTGCGAAGGGGCATTCTGCACCTATATCGTCAGTTACTCATTCACAGCGTCGTGGGGGGCGCCATGTCGGATCTCGAACGCGGCGAGCGGCTGCAGATCATGCTCAGCGCCGACGAGCTGCGTGCCGTCGAGAACTGGCGCTTCGAGAAGCGCATGCCCAGCCGTGCCGCCGCGGTGCGGGAGCTGCTGCGCCGTGGCCTGCTCGCCGAGGGGTTCGCGGTGGCGGGCGAGGGCGTGCGCTCGGGTCGGTTCGGCGTGGTCGACAAGAGCGGCGCCAACGAGTCCCGGGACCAGGAAGACGACTAGCAGTCGGCCCTAACGTCGCAGCCGTGCCCGCCGGATTGTGGGCCGGGCCGGTGATTGCTACATGCTCTCTGGTCAAAAGAAGAGCATCGTCCTCTAGCGCGAGCCCATGGCAAGCCTGATCGAACTGGCCAATCCGGCGCGCTTCATGCGCCTTTCGAACGTGCTGCTGCCGTGGGTCGCCGGCCTCGCGGCGCTTCTGCTGCTCGTCGGCTTCTATCTCGCCTGGTTCGTCGCGCCGGCCGACTACCAGCAGGGCGAGACCATCCGGATCATGTACCTGCACGTGCCGGCCGCCTGGCTGGCGATGATGTTCTACTCGATGATGGCCTGCTCGGCGCTCGGCGTTCTGATCTGGCGTCATCCGCTCGCCGATGTCGCGCAGCAGGCGGCGGCGCCGATCGGGGCTGCGTTCGCTCTGGTCTGCCTGCTGACCGGTTCTTTCTGGGGCAAGCCGATGTGGGGGACCTACTGGGTCTGGGACGCGCGGCTGACCTCGATGCTGGTGCTGTTCCTGCTCTATCTCGGCGTCATCGCTCTGAGGCGTGCGATCGACGAGCCCTCGCGGGCCGGACGCGCGGTCGCGATCCTGACGCTGGTCGGCAGCGTCAACATCCCGATCATCAAATTCTCGGTCGACTGGTGGAGCACCCTGCATCAGCCGGCCTCGGTGCTGCGGCTCAGTGGCCCGACCATCCATACCTCGATGCTCTGGCCGCTGCTGATCCTCGCCGTCGGCTTCACCCTGGCAGCACTGTGGCTGCACGCGGTGGCGATGCAGGCGGAGTTGCTGCGCCGGCGAGTGCGGACCCTGAAGATCCTCGAGGCGGAGCGCCTCGACCGGCTTTCCCTGCAGGCGGCGGAATGATCGCGGGACTTGGACCCCATGGCGGCTTCATCCTCGCCGCCTATCTGGCCTCGGGCCTGATCCTCTGCGGCCTCGCCGCCCTGATCCTGCTCGACCGCCGGGCCCAGCGCCGCGCGCTGGCGGCGCTCGAGGAGCAGGGCATCGGCCGCCGCTCCGAACGGAAGACGTCATGAGCGAGACCTCCGCTGAAGCTCCGGCCAGGCGTTCGCCCTGGCTTTTCGCCATACCCCTCATTCTGTTCGGGGCGCTGGCGCTGGTTTTCCTGGCGGGCCTGTTCTCCGGCGATGCCAGCAAGGTGCCCTCGGCGCTGATCGGCAAGCCGGCGCCGGCCGTCACGCTGACCGAGCTGGAAGGGCTGCAGCGCGATGGCAAGCAGGTGCCGGCCTTCGGCATGGCCGACCTCGCCAAGGGCAAGGCCACGATCGTCAACGTCTTCGCCAGCTGGTGCGCGCCTTGCCGGGTCGAGCATCCCTTCCTGGTCGCGATGGGCGAGTCGCCAGCGGTCAAGCAGGGCAAGGTCGTGCTGGTCGGCATGAACTACAAGGACGAGGCCGAGAATGCTCGCCGCTTCCTGGGCGCGCTCGGAAACCCCTATTCGGCCGTCGGGGTCGATCGTCCCGGCCGCGCCGCGATCGAATGGGGCGTCTATGGCGTGCCCGAGACCTTCCTGATCGGCCCGGATGGGCGCATCGTCGACAAGCATGTCGGGGCACTGACCGGCGAGAGCGCCGCCAAGATGCTGGCGAAGGCTGCCGCGCTGGTGAAGTGAGGCGCGCCGGCGGCGCGGACGGGCGAGACGGCTTAGGTCGCCTTGAAACGAAAAAAGCTGCGACGGGCGTAGCTTTCTCGAAACACCGGTGTTCATGGGGCGCGGGTCCGTGTCCTCGCTCCCCTGGAGAATGACGCGAGGCGTCAGGCTGCCTTCCGGCCGTTGACCAGGCTCTCGAACATGCCGCGCCCATCGGTGCCGCCGACGAGGCCGTCGATCAGGTTCTCGGGATGCGGCATCAGGCCGAGCACATTGCGGTTCGGCGAGTAGATGCCGGCGATGTGGTTGAGCGAGCCGGTCGGATCCGCCTCGGCCGTGATCTGACCGTCCGCATCGCAATAGCGGAAGGCGACGAGGCCCTCGCCCTCGAGCCGGGCCAGGGTCTCGGCATCGCAGATGTAGTTGCCTTCGCCATGGGCGATGCAGACATCGATGATCTGCCCCTTGGCATAGGCGGAGGTGAAGGCCGTGTCGTTGCGCTCGACGCGCAGATGCTGGCGCTTGCAGACGAACTTCAGATTGGCGTTGCGGGCGAGCACGCCCGGCAGCAGCCCGGATTCGCAGGCGATCTGGAAGCCGTTGCAGATGCCGAGCACGAGGCCGCCGCGCGCTGCATGGGCCCGGGTCGCGTCCATAATGTGGGCGCGGCCAGCAATGGCGCCGCAGCGCAGATAGTCGCCATAGGAAAAGCCGCCGGGCAGTACGACGAGGTCGGTTCCCGCCGGCAGCTCATGGTCGCCATGCCAGACATGCGCGACGCTGGCGCCCGCTTGGCGCAGGGCCTTGGCGACGTCGCCGTCGCGGTTCGAGCCGGGGAAGGTGATAACGGCAGCCTTCATGGATTGGCCCTTCTTGACTGGCGGTAGGTCTCGGCACTCATCGTCATGGTCATCACCGTGATGGCCGCGCTGCCGTGCCCCTGCTCCTCACGCCGGCTCTCCTCCCTCATCCCGAAGGAAGAGTAAAGGGCGATGCCGCTTGCATTGTAGGCACGCACGCCCAGCCGCGCACTGCGCGCGCCGAGCTCATCGAAAATCACATGCAGCGCATGGCCGAGCAATTGCCGGCCATGGCCGCGGCGCTGCTCCGCGACAGCGATGCGGCGCACCAGAATGGAGTCGGCCTCGATCGCAACGTCCTGCAGCATGATGAAGCCGGCGATGGCTCCATCGGCCCTGCGTGCGACGAAATAGCGATGGGTCGGGTCGGCCATGCCGGCGAGGTGTTCCTCCCGACTCCAGCGGCCGACAGTCGCCTCATAGCCGGGCCTGCGCTCGCAGGCCATGATAGCGTCGATGTCGGCCGGCGTCGCCGGTACGATCATCGACGTGCCCAGGCTCACGCCTGCAGCTCGACGCGGTAGTTCTCGATCACCGTATTGGCGAGCAGCTTTTCGCAGGCGGCCTTGAGGGCCTCCTCGGCCACGGCCTTGTCGGCGCCGTCGAGCTCGATGTCGAAGACCTTGCCCTGACGCACCGAGCCGACACCGGCGATGCCGAGGGATTTGAGCGCACCCTCGATGGCCTTGCCCTGCGGATCGAGCACGCCGGTCTTGAGGGTGACGGTGACGCGGGCTTTCATCTTGATCTCCGGTCGGAAGTTTGGCGGTGGCTTAGCCGTGAATCGGCGCCGGCTCAACTCTTTGCTGGTCTCGGACGCTGTCTCAGCGGCTTTCCCAGGTGGCGCGGACATAGTCGCGGGCGGCCTGCGAATCATTGGTGACGGCGATGGCGAGCGAAAGCACCTTGTCCTTGCGGGCATAGAGGATCGCGGTCGAGGCGAGGCGGTGGCCCTCTTTGGCGCGGATCTCGACCAGGATGCCGTTGGTGCCGTCGAGCTTGAAGCGCGACACGGTGGTGGTGCTCGCCGGCTTTGCCACCTTGGCCGGCTTCTTCGTCTTGCTGTCCGCGGGCTTCGAGAAGGCGCGGGCGAGCCGGGCAGGGTCGAGCGCGAGAGCCCGTTCCATCTCGATCGCCTCGCGGCCCTCGAAGTTCAGCAGGGCGGCGACGCCGGGGCGGACGCAGTCCTCAGGCGGGCAATAGACGATCGCCTTCGGGGTGATGCCGTCATTGACGACCCAGCTCTGGATCGGCAGCGGCTCCCAGCCGCGGCCGGCGGCGAGCTGGACGAGGCCCGGGCCGAAATGGTCGGCACAGCCGGCGAGCAGCACGAAGGCCAGCGCCAGCGCGCCAAAACGCAAACGGGAGCGCAAGCGCCCCCGTTTCGATGTCGGTTCGTCAGCGATCCCGGCGCTCACTGCACCAGGCGCGGCCCGGCCGGGCCAGTCTTCTTGTTCTCGCCCATGATGCCGAGGCGGCGCGCCACTTCGGTATAGGCCTCGATCAGACCGCCCATGTCGCGGCGGAAACGGTCCTTGTCCATCTTGTCCTTCGACTTGATGTCCCAGAGCCGGCAGGAATCGGGGCTGATCTCATCGGCGACGACGATGCGCATCATGTCGCCTTCCCAGAGGCGGCCGCATTCCATCTTGAAGTCGACGAGGCGAATCCCGGCGCCGAGGAAGAGGCCGGAGAGGAAATCGTTGACGCGGATGGCGAGCGCCATGATGTCGTCGATCTCCTGCGGCGTCGCCCAGCCGAAGGCGGTGATGTGCTCTTCCGAGACCATCGGGTCGTTCAGCGCGTCGTTCTTGTAATAGAACTCGATAATCGAGCGCGGCAGCTGCGTGCCTTCCTCGAGGCCGAGCTTGGTCGACAGCGAGCCGGCGGCGACGTTGCGGACCACGACCTCGAGCGGAATGATCTCGACCTCGCGAATCAGCTGCTCGCGCATGTTCAGCCGGCGGATGAAATGCGTGGGAACGCCGATATCGTTCAGGTTGCTGAAGATGTGCTCGGAGATGCGGTTGTTGAGCACGCCCTTGCCGTCGATCACTTCATGCTTCTTGGCATTGAAGGCGGTCGCGTCATCCTTGAAATGCTGGATCAGCGTGCCAGGCTCCGGTCCTTCATAGAGGACTTTCGCCTTGCCTTCGTAAATGCGACGACGGCGGTTCATCGGGATTTACCGTGGCTTGAGGAAATCCAAAGGGTCGGCCTCTCTCTTGTCGCGGTTTCCCGCGGCGGGATCTTGGCCCTGTTCAGCACGCTGTCGCGCAATCCCGTTGCTCTTTCGAGTTCGATCCTGACGCGCCGATCCGGCTGGCTCTCGCGCGCATGTTTCCGAATGGAACTGCCACGCTTCGCGCTATATGGGCCTTTCGCGCTGCAAAGGCAACAAAGGGCGCCGAGCGGCCGCGAAACCCCGGCAGGCGGCCTGTGACGTGCCGCTGCAAGGCTCACGCCAGGAGCCGAGTCCGGCCAGGTTGAGCTACGCCAAGCGGCGGGTGCTCTAGCCGCATCCGCCGGCGCATTCTATATGGCGGGGAAGGCCGATTTAGACCGATCAGCCACGAGCCCCGCGATTCCGGAGAGGAACAGAACCGTCATGGCGACATTCGACCAGCGCAAGGATGCCTTCGAGAACAAGTTCGCGCATGACGAGGAACTGCGCTTCAAGGCGATGGCGCGCCGCAACAAGCTGCTCGGCCTCTGGGCCGCGGAAAAGCTCGGCAAGAGCGGTGCCGACGCCGAAGCCTATGCCAAGTCAGTTGTGCTGGCCGATTTCGAGGAAGCCGGCGACGAGGACGTGGTGCGCAAGGTCAAGGCCGATTTCGCGGCCGGCAATGTCGCAGCCGGCGACACCGAGATCCGCCAGGTCATGCAGGATCTGCTGATCCGCGCGGCCGAAGAGATCCAGGCCGGGCGCTGAGGCGCCTCGCCACGGGGCCGCGCGGGGCAGGCGCGGCTGCCGGTGGGGAAAGGCGCACGATTCGCAAGGCGTCCCCGAGCCGGGCGCATGCCGGATTGTTTGCCTTTGGCCCGCAATTGGGTCCAGTTTCAGCGCGCCGCCGACGAAGAGCGGCCGCAACCGGATGAAGCTGCCCGATGACCGCCCCCAAGCCGACCGTGC
>JAEXUU010000697.1 GCA_023452965.1 Pseudomonadota bacterium
GAACTAAACGTCACGGCCGGGGGTAAACGAGCGAGGGAGGGCCCGATGCTGCGGGACGATTCCAGCACGCCGGCACGACCAGGCAGAACTGCGATGCTTCTGGCTCTCGATGCCTTCGGGCGAGCCATGCTCGGTCTGCTCGAATGCAAGCGATGTTTCGCGCTGTCGCTCGCCCGATCGAGCGGATTCGCCGGACAGGCCGTCCGTGTCGGGTTCGACAGCAAGGTTCAACCATCTGCAGACGTCATCACGCGCCTGACGCAGCGGCCGGATTGGCATGGCCAGAGTCTCTTCGCGGTCGATCCCGCCGACAGGCTCGTCAGGGAACTGCTCGGCAGGGAGCAGGAAGAGCCTGTGCATGCCCTGGCGGGTCGCCTGCCGGGCGGCGATGGCAGCGATCTGATCTTCCTGGCAGGCTGGCGATCGCGTCCCCTGTCGGCCGACGAGATCGTCTGCGTTTCGCGGGCTGCCAGCGTCATATGGGCGACGACGCTCGGCTTCACACTGCACCGCTCAGACGATCTGAGCCTCGATGCACTGCTCGAGGAACTCGCCTTTCCGGCCTTTACGGTCGACCACCGATTGAGGGTTTTGGAAACGAACGATGCGGGCCGGCAACTGCTTCTGGCGCAGGCTCCGGTTCGCCTCGATCATGGGGCCCTCGTCGGCCCGAACGCGCTCGTCAACACGCTGTTGCACCAGGCTCCGCGCGATGCGGCTCCCCTTCGCTGCGGGCGCGTCTGGACGAACACGATCATTCCCCTGTCCACGGACCATCGCGCCTTCGCGTTCGCCTGGATTGGCGCTGCGCCGACCAGGCAGCATCTGGATCGCTTGCTCGTCATCATTCCCCAGATCGACCCGGCTGCGGGAGCCAAGCGGATCGCGACCGCCTTCGGCCTGCCCTGGGCTGAGGAAAGGATCGTCCAGCGGATCCTGCGGGCGGAGCCGCCATGGAGAATCGGCCAGGCTCTGGAACTGACGGAAGCGACGGTCAGGACCTATATCAAGCGGATCATGCTGAAGCTCGGCATCAATCGCCAGATCGAGTTCTTTCTGCTCTATATTCTGACATCGTCGCCTTTCGTCGATGGCTATCGCGACCAGATCGTCCCGGGCGAAATCGGCGCCGGTCGATTACCGGCAAAGCTGGATCGCTTCCGGCACGAAGGAGCCTGAAAGCATGGTCTGGACGCGCCGCCTTCCTGCCGCATGGCTCGTCCTTTTCGTCTGCACGGCAGGAGCTGGCGCCGAAGAGCCTCCGCTCTTCGGCATGCCGGTCGCATGCGAGCTCGGGCGCAACTGCTTCATCCAGAACTATGTCGATGCCGACCCGTCCGGTTCGGCCAAGGACTACACCTGCGGCACACTCTCCTATGACGGCCATAACGGGACGGATATCCGCTTGCCGACGATGGCGGCGCAGCAGGCCGGCGTCGATGTGCTGGCGGCGGCTCCCGGCCGGGTTCTGCGGCGGCGGGACGGCGTGGCCGATGTATCGGTCCGCGAGGCCGGTCGGGATGCGGTCAAGGGCTCGGAATGCGGCAATGCCCTGGCGATCGGGCATGCCGATGGCTGGGAAACGCAATACTGCCACATGGCCCGGGGCAGCCTGCGCGTCGCCGTCGGTGACCAGGTCAAGGCAGGCCAGCCGATCGGGCGGATCGGGCTGTCGGGCCTGACCGAGTATCCGCATCTGCATTTCATCGTCCGCCACCGCGGCGAGATCGTCGATCCCTTCGCTTATGGGGCGTCGCCGGACTCATGCGGGATGGGGCGGATGCTCTGGCAGCCTGCTCTGCGATCCTCGCTCGCCTACGAGCCGCGACGGGTCCTGAACGCCGGCTTTGCCACCGCTCCCCTGACGATGACGGCCGTGGAGGCGGCGGATGGCCGGGGGAAGCAGCCGGATGCCGATGCGCCCGCGCTCGTCGCCTATGTCCGCGGGATCGGACTCAAGAAGGGCGACGTGCAATCGCTGGTCCTGCAGGGCCCGGCGGCCGGGCGTGTCGCCCGGAACGATGCCCGGCCGCTTGAGCGAAACCAGGCGCAGACCCTGATCTTCTCAGGCCTGAAGAAGCCGGAGGCCGGCTGGGAGCGAGGTCCTTATCGCGCCAGTTATACGGTGCTGCACGAGGGGAAGGTGGTCCTGAAGCAGGATTTCGATATCCAGCTCCAATAGCGCGGTTCCTGGCCATGGCCGGTGCGACCGTGATGGTCCTTGGCTTGTTCTATCGACGAGGCCGTCGCAATCACAGTGACATCAGGGCGACCAGGACCGGTCCCCAGGCCGTCAGCAGGATGTTCCCGATCGCGTAGGGCACGGTGTAGCCGAGTGCCGGGATGCTGCTTTGAGCCTCGTCCTGGACCGCGCGCAAGGCCGCGGTGATGGTACCGGCGCCGGCGCAGGCTCCGAGCACGATCAACGGGTCCATCCTCAGGACATAGCGTCCGAACAGGATGCCGACCGTGTGCGGCAACAGGGCCGAGACCAGGCCGACGGCAGCGAGGCTGATGCCTGTCGCTTTCAGCCCGGCGACGAAGCTCGGGCCTGCACCGAGGCCGACAATGCCGATGAACACGCAGAGCCCGACCGTGTCGAAGATCCAGATCGCGGCCTCGGGAATGCGGCCGAAGAAGGGATAGGCCGAGCGCAGCCAACCGAAGACGAGCCCCATGAACAGCGCGCCGCCGCTGGCGGTCAGCGTCAGCGGGATGCCGAGGACGACGACCGAGAGCAGGCCGAAGAGGCCGCCGAGAAAAATGCCCAGTCCAACGAAGACCATGTCGGTCGCCGCCGTCCTTCTGTCGGGATAGCCGATCACAGCGGCTGCGCGTTCGACCTCGGCCATCGGCCCCATCAGGGACAGGACGTCGCCGCGGTTGAGACGGGTCGTCGGGATCACCGGCATGGCGATGCCCGAGCGCGTCAGCTTGGCGAGGAAGACGCCGCGTGCGAGCTGGTCCTCCGCCAGATCCGCCAGCGACCTGCCGTCGAGCTGACGGCTCGTCACGATCACGTCGAGCGCTTCCAGGGGAATGTCCAGCAGCTCCGGGTCGGAGACTTCGGGGCCGATGACATCGCCGCGGGCGGCGTGCACCTCGAAGCGCGCCATCACGGCGATGACGTCGCCGGCCCGGATCCGGTGCGGCGAGGCAAGGTCGAAAAGCGTGTCGCCGCTGCGGCCCCGCAAGACGAAGACGCGGGATTGCTTCGGCATCGCCTCCAGCTCGGCGATGGTCTTGTCCAGGAGCGCCGGATTCTCGACGCGATAGGCCCGGACATCGAACAGGCGGGCGGCGGAGGTGATGCCCTCGGTTTCAGCCCCCGTCGTGGCCTTCTCGGAGCGCGTCGCCGCAGCCGCCTCGCGCAGGTCGATACCCATCAGCCTGGGGCCGACCTTCGGCAGGAACCAGACGAGGGCTGCGGTGCCGATCAGATAGGTGACGGCATAGGCGACGGGGATGTTGTTGACGAGCGCCGTGCGCTCCGCCTGCGGCAGATCGAGCCGCTGGATCGCCTCGCCGGCCGTGCCGATCACCGTCGATTCCGAGAAGGCCCCGGCCAGCAGTCCCGCGGCGGTGCCGATGTCGTAATTCAACAGCTTCGCGAAGGTCAGCGCCGTGAGCAGGCAGGTCACGCACAGGACCACGGTCAACGCCACCTGCGGCAAGGCATCCTTCTTCAGGGCTCGGAAGAACTGCGGCCCGACCTTGTAGCCGGTGGTGAACAGGAAGAGGTCGAAGAAGACCGCCTTGACGACGGCCGGCACCTTGATGTCGAGCTGGCCGACCAGGACGCCGGCCAGGAGGCAGCCGACGACGACGCCGAGGCTGAAGCTGCCGAATTTCAGCCGACCGATCAGGAAGCCGAGCGCGATCGTCAGGAAGACGGCAAGCTCGGGATTGTTGCGTAGTGCCGCGACGACGAAGTCCATGGCCGAACTCGCTGTTGATCAGCCAAATCCACTCGGGTTCCCCGCTCGCCGAAAGGCGCGCGGAAGGGGTTGATCGTCGTCGCGCCTTTGCAGCGGCGCCGCTGGTGTCTTCAGGTCTTCTGCTTGAGCGCGAGGTTGTAGGCGTCGAAAGCCTGCCGATAGCCGCGGGCGACGGCGCGTGTCGCCCTGCCGATCTGCCCGTAGACCTCGTCGTCGAGATTGGCGAAGGAGACGCGGACCGACCAGTCCGGCGCATGGAAGCCGCCGCCATTGAGCAGCACGATGCCGTGGTCCTCGGCCAGCCGGAAGACGATGTCGAGCGGGTGGATGTTCTTCTTCATGTAGGCCACCACCTCGGGCCCGACATATTTGTTGGCCCAGAACTCGAAATCGACCAGGCCGTAATAGCGGTCATGGAGCGGGTTGTCGGGCACCTCGATGCCCAACCCCTCGACCATGCGCTGGGCGCGCGAGTGGACGATCTCCATGCAGGTCTTCTGGTAGAGCTTGGCCTCGTCCATCATCTCCGACAGCGAGAACAGCGACATCATCACCTGCTGCGGAAGTGACAGGCCGGCGGTGTGATTGAGCGCGATGTCGCGGCTGTCGGCGACGATGCGGTCGATCAGCCTCATCTCGCGCGGCTTCAGGGTCAGCGGGCCATAGCGCTTGTCGAGCGCCGCCAAGGTGTTCGCGGGGTGCTTCGCGATCGCCTTGTCGAAGATGTTGTCGCGGTGGATCGCGATCACGCCGAGCCGCCAGCCGGTGCAGCCGAAATATTTCGAGTAGGAATAGACGCCGATCGTGTTGTGCGGCAGGGCGCCAAGCAGACCGCGGAAGCCCTTGACGAAGGTGCCGTAGAC
>JAEXUU010000699.1 GCA_023452965.1 Pseudomonadota bacterium
CTGAGAAGCCGGCCGAACGTCTCAAGGTGCTGGCCGTGGACGATGACGCTCTCGTGCTGATGAACACCGTCGCGCTGCTGGAGGATCTGGGCCATGATGTCGTCGAGGCCTCGTCGGCGAAGGAAGCGCTCGCGCTGCTCTCGAATGGCGAGCGCTTCGATCTGCTGATCACCGATCATGCTATGCCCGAGGTCACCGGGGCTCAGCTGATCGCCGCCGTGTCGACGAGCTGGCCTGCGCTGCCGATCATCCTGGCGACCGGGTATGCCGAGCTTCCTCGCGACATTCCAGGCAGCGTTGCCCGCCTCAGCAAGCCGTTTTGGCAGGCGGATCTGGAGAAGGTGCTGGCGGCCGTGACCGCCAGCCGGATCCAGGATGCGGCCTAGGGCTCCCCGTCCTTCGACGAGGAGGCACGAGGGTGCCCGGCAGCGACGTTCATCGATAATCCCGCAGCGTTCCGGGCGAACGGTTGGAACCTCCGGAACAGCCGAACGGTTGTGCATGGAACGACACGGGATCGGAGCGCCAAGCCATGCCCACGCCGCAGGAACTGGAAGCGAGGCTCTGGAAAGCCTTGCGCTCCGACATGACGGTGATGCTGGGGCTGGCCAACCGGCAGGATCACCTGCTTCGGCCGATGACGGTGCAGATCGACGGTGAAGCGAACCATGGACCGCTCTGGATCTTCTCGGCCAGAGACACCGAACTCGTTGAAGCGCTGTCGGGCGACGACGACGCGTTCATCTCGTTCGCTGCGAAGGGGCATGATCTTTTCGCGACGATCGGCGGCAAGTTGAGGCTCGATAACGACCGGGAGGTGATCGACCGGCTATGGAACAGGTTCGTCGCCGCCTGGTACGAGCAAGGCAAGGACGACCCCAAGCTGGCGCTGCTGCGCTTCGATGTCGAGGAAGCGGAGGTCTGGGAGGACGAATGGAGCTTGATTGCCGGCATCAAGCTGCTGCTCGGGATCGATCCCAAGAAGGACTATGCAAACAAGACGGCCAGGATGAAGCTGGACTGATCTTCGGAGGGCTACGGCGTTTCGATATGTCCGCTTTCCAGTCGCCCCAGGCAAGGGAGCGGAGAAGTCGCCGGCCCGAGATGAACTGGACCGGGAACCGCGATGGAACCTGCTGCAAACGTCGCCCATGAGGAACTGCCCTACGACCTCAGCCGCTTCGTCGCGGCGCAGGCCGACATGTTCGACGACGCCCTGGCGGAGCTTCAGACGGGACGAAAACGCGGTCACTGGATGTGGTTCATCTTTCCGCAGTTGCGAGGGCTGGGTGTGTCGGCGACGGCCCAGCATTTCGGCCTCGCGGGAATTGGCGAGGCGCGGGCCTATCTTGGCCATCCACTGCTGGGCCCTCGATTGGTGGCCTCCGTCGAAGCCTTGCTAAGGCTGCGCGGGCCCACCTTGTCGCAGATCTTCGGTTCCCCGGACGACCTGAAGTTCGCCTCCTGCATGACCTTGTTCGCGCTCGCTTCGGACAGGCAAGATGACCCGTTTCGCAGGGCGCTCACTCGCTATTGCGGCGGGCAGATGGATGCGCGCACCGAGAAGATGCTTGCCGGGTCAGCTCGCTCGGTTTGAGGGGCCCATTCTGCTTGGTGCGCAGCCGGCTCGCGGCTGTCGGCGACGTGCTGGTCGGCCGTGGTCGAAGCGTGCCGGTTATCCCGTGAATGCGCTTGCCGGGAGGCGGTTGGCCTCGGCGGAGCTGTTGCGACTCGTCAACGAGCGGTTTGACCGCTAACTTGGTGCTCAGAGTTGCGTAGCGATGAGGTGTGTCATGCCTAACGCCGACGCCGTGACCATCACGACCTATGAAGAGCGCAAGACGGCAGTGCTGCGGGCTGCCAGGCTCATTTCATCCGGCAGGGGCTCCGACGAAGAGCGTGAGTTCGAGCAGCTGACCGAGGCCATCGCGGATTTCGACATCCGTCAGGATGCCGAACCCTTCATCGAGATTCCGGCTGCGTTTGCGCAGTATCTCGGCAGCACGCATTAGCACTGGGTTCTCGCCGAGCATCGCCGATTGGAGATGTGCGGAACCGCGGATGCGGGCCCTCGGCCGCCTGAGACTGGCGATGTCTCAGGTCAGGGATGGCTGCCCGGCCGCCCGAGATCGTCTCAGGCGGCGATCTCGGTCCGTTGGTCGTTTCGCTCCCATTCCTCGCCCCAGATCATCACGGCATGGCCCGGCGAGGCCTCGCGATATTGCCGGATCGGCGGGGCATAGTCGGGCGCGCGGACGGGGCTCCTGATCTCGTCGTTCGAAACCGGCCGCTTCTCGTGGCGGCGGGCCGGGTCGGCGACCGGCACGGCGGCCAGCAGCCGCCTGGTATAGGGGTGCTGGGGATTGCCGAAGATCGCCTCGCGCGGGCCGATTTCGACGATCTCGCCGAGATACATCACCGCGACCCGGTGGCTGACGCGCTCGACCACGGCCATGTCGTGCGAGATGAAGAGGTAGGCGAGCTTCATCCGCTCCTGCAGCTCGAGCATCAGGTTGATCACCTGGGCCTTCACCGAGACGTCGAGCGCCGAGACGGATTCGTCGGCAACGATCAGCCGGGGCTCGACGGCAAGCGCGCGTGCGATGCAGATGCGCTGGCGCTGGCCGCCGGAGAATTCGTGCGGGAACCGGCTCGCCATATCCGGATGGAGGCCGACGCGATGGAGCAGCTCGGCGACCTTGTCCTGGGCCTCGGAACGGGTCGCAAGCCTGTTGATCAGCAGGGGTTCGGCGATCGTAGTCCCGACATCCATGCGCGGATTCAGGCTGGCAAAGGGGTCCTGGAAGATCATCTGCATGCGCTTGCGGCGCTCGCGCAGCGTCTTCCGGTCGAGCTTCAGCACATCCTCGCCGTCGAGTAGCACCGAGCCGGAGAGAGGCTCGACCAGGCGCATCACCGATCGCCCGGTGGTCGACTTGCCGCAGCCGGATTCTCCGACCAGCGCCAATGTCTCGCCGGGCTGAAGGCTGAACGAGACGTTCTCGACCGCATGCACCCGGCCCTTGACGCCGCCGAGGAGGCCGGAGCGGATCTCGAAGCGCGTGGTCAGGCCGTTGACTTCGAGCACCGGCCGCTCGCTCGTGGCGACGGTATCGGCCGTCTCGGTCGGAACGTCCGAGAGACCGGTCTTGCGATCGACCATCGGGAAGCGCATCGGGCGCCGGACGCCTTCCATGGCCCCGAGCTTCGGCACGGCAGCGAGCAGCGAGCGCGTATAGGGGTGGGTCGGCCGGGTGAAAATGTCCTCGGTCGTGCCGGTCTCGACGGCCTCGCCGTTGTACATGACCACTGTGCGATCGGCGATTTCGGCGACCACGCCCATGTCATGTGTGATGAAGAGGACGGACATGCCGTCCTCTTCCTGCAACAGCTTGATCAACTCGAGGATCTGCGCCTGGATCGTCACATCGAGGGCCGTCGTCGCCTCGTCCGCGATCAGCAGTTTCGGCTTGCAGGCCAGCGCCATCGCGATCATCACGCGCTGACGCATGCCGCCGGAGAAGCGGTGCGGGTATTCATGGAAGCGCGATCTCGCAGCGGGTATGCGGACCTTTTCTAGCAGGCGGACGGTCTCTGCCTCGGCCGCCGAGCGCGACAGGCCGCGATGCAGCACCAGCGCTTCGGCGATCTGAAATCCGATGGGCAGCACCGGGTTGAGCGAGGTCATCGGCTCCTGGAAGATCATCGCGATCTCGTTGCCGCGGATACGGCGCATGTCCGCTTCCGGCAGTGTCAGCAACTCCTTGCCGGAGAGCTTGATCGAGCCCTCGATCC
>JAEXUU010000785.1 GCA_023452965.1 Pseudomonadota bacterium
ATAAGACCACGGCCATGGGGGGGGGCGCCCCCCGCGCCGGAACCGGAGAATTTGCGCCGCATGAGTCAGCAGCCCACCCCGCCACGCCAGCAGCGCCTGCCCGGCCGCTTCGTTATCGGCACGCGCGCCAGCCCGCTGGCCATGGCGCAGGCGCGCGAATTCGCCGGCCGTCTGATGCAGGCCCATGGCTGGGCACAGGACGAACTGCCGCTCGACGCCATCGTCACCACCGGCGATTCGATCCAGAACCGCTCGCTCGCCGAGGCCGGCGGCAAGGGATTGTTCACCAAGGAACTCGACGTCGCCCAGCTCGCCGGGACGATCGACTTCGCCGTGCACTCCTCCAAGGACCTGCAGACCCGGCTGCCGGACGGGCTCGTCGTCGGCGGCTATCTGCCGCGCGAGGATGCGCGCGACGTTCTGATCTCGCGCGGCATCGCGAGGGTCGCCGACCTGCCGCAGGGCGCCGTGATCGGCTCGGCCTCGCTACGCCGCCAGGCGATGCTGCGCCGTTCCCGGCCCGATCTCCAGGTCGTGCTGCTGCGCGGCAACGTCGCGCGGCGCATGGAGAAGGTCGCTAGCGGCGAGATCGACGCGACCCTGCTGGCGCTCGCCGGACTGCGCCGCCTCGGGCTCGAGGACAAGGCGAGCGGCATCCTGTCGATCGACGAATCGCTGCCGGCCGTCGGCCAGGGCGCGATCGGCATCACGATCCGCGCGGACGATGCCGCCGCCATCGCGGCGCTCGCCCCGGTGATCTGCCGCGACACCGGCTTCGCGGTGACGGCGGAGCGCGCCTTCCTCGCCGAGGTCGACGGCTCCTGCCGCATGCCGATCGCCGGCCATGCCGTCGTCACCGGCGACCGCGTGCATCTGCGCGGCCTCCTGCTTTCCCCCGACGGATCGGCGAGCGCCGAGGGCGAGCGCCATGGTTCCGTCACGGACGCCGCGAAACTGGGAGCCGATCTCGGACGCGAGTTGCGCGCCCGCGCTCCGGCCGGCATCTACGATCCGGCCTGAGCCTTCACGACCGGCCGAAGCGAGGAGACGACATGCGCGTTCTGGTGTTGAGACCGCAGCCCGATGCCGAGCGCACCGCCAAGGTGCTGATCGAGCGCGGCCAGGAGCCGGTCCTGGCGCCACTCTTCAGCATCGTCCCGGGCACGGAGCCGGCGCCGAAAGGCCCGTTCGACGCGCTCGTCCTGACCAGCGCCAATGCCGTGCCGGCGCTGGAGCAGCTGCCGAAAGCCTGGCGGAAATCGCTTCCGGCCTTCTGCGTCGGCTCCCGCACCGCCGAGGCGGCCGGAGCGCTCGGCTTCGCGACCCGCAACGCCAAGGGCAATCGCTCCGATCTCCTCGCTTTGATCGCCGGCGAGCTGCCCGAACCCAGGAAGCTGCTCTTCGTCGCCGGTCAGGATCGGCATGACGACCTGCCCGAGCAATTGCGCGCCGCCGGCCATACCGTGACGGTCTGGACCGCCTACGAGGCGAAGGCCGTCGGTGAGCTGCCACAGCCTGCGGCCGAAGCCCTGCGCGGCGGCGAGGTCGATGCCGCCCTGCACTACTCACCGCGCAGCGCCCAGACCTTCCTGGCGCTGGCCGATGCGGCCGGCCTCACCGAGCAGGCGCTCGGCTTGCCGCAGGTCGCGCTCTCGGCCGAGATCGCCGCACCACTGATCAGTGCCGGCGCCGGCACCGTCCTGGTCGCCGAGCATGCCGAGGAGGCCGCGCTGCTCGCCGCGCTCGACCATCTGCCGGCTCGCATTCTGCTCGACGGCGATGCTAGAGAGGAAAAGGCGGCTCCCGAACCGGCCGCGGAGATGGACAAGGACGCGATGAGCGAGCCGAGCAGCGAACAGAGCCCGGCCGCAAAGCGTCGCAGCCGGTCGGGACGGACACCGCCGACCATCGAGCTTGCGCCGCAAGCCGAAGCGGCCACGCCGGCCTCCTCCGAGGCGCAGGCGCCCGAGGCTGCAGCACCAGAGCCGGAGACCTCAGCGAGCAGTGCCGCCGCGGCGGCTGAACGCACCGAGAGCGCGGCCGAGGCGATCCTGCCGAGCGAAGCGCTTCCCCGTGAATTCGAGCCGCCGCCGGCGCCTCCGCCGCAGCGCCGCGCCGGCCTGCCGGCCCTCGCTCTGGCCGGACTGGTCGGCGGCGCGGTCGGCGCCGGGCTGGTGCTGCTCGGCCTCAAGCTTGCGGGACCTGACGACGCCGCGCGCCTCGCCGAGCTGAACCGCCGCATCGAGGCGCTGCAGGCGCAGAGCGCCGCCTTGCCCAATCGCGCCGCGCTCGAAGCGATCGACCGCAAGGCGAGCGCCGCCGCCGACAGCGCCGCCAAGGCCGACGCCGCGGCACAGAGCAATGCCAGCCGCCTCGCCGAGCTCGCCAAGACCGTCCCGGCGGTCGCAGCGGGCGATGCCGCCGCCCTGGCCCCGGGCAGCGAAAAGCTCACCCCGGCCGCCCGCCACGCCGCTGCCGCCCGCACTGCCGCAGCTGAGCTGGAGCGGCGTCTCGGCGAGACCGGGCAGCGCCTTGCCGCAGTCGAGACCACCGCCAAGAACGCGCTGGTGCCGAGCCGGCAGGCCCTGGCCGCCGCACGCATCGTTCTCGCCGAGCGCGTCCGCGACGCGATCGCCGCCGGCCGCCCCTTCCAGCAGGATGTCGCCGCACTCGCGGCGGGCGGTATTCCCGCGACGGAGCTAACGGCGCTCGAAGCGGTCGCGACCAGCGGCACGGCGACCCGCGACGCCCTGCTCGCACAGTTCCGCAGCCACCGCGCTTTGTTCGCCCGAGAGAGCGCTCCGCCGGCCAGCAGCTGGGAAGACAAGCTGCTCGGGCTCGCCAGCCGGATCGTCACCATCCGCCCGGTCGGCGATACCGGCGCGAATGATCCGGCGACGCTGCCGATCCGTCTGGAGAACGCCCTGGTGCAGAACGACATCGCCACTGCGGCGACGCTCTGGGCGCAGTTGCCGGAGCCGGCGCGGCGCCCCAGCGAGGCATTCGGGGCGGCGCTGAAGCAAAGAGCGGCGGCCGAGGCCGCCATCGCCGGGATCGCGCGAAACGCTGTTGCGGCACTGGGTTCGGCAGGCTGAGGAAGGTTATCGGTCCATGGTTCGCGTACTGACCTATCTCCTCGTCATCGCCGCGCTGGCCGCTGGCGCCGTCTGGCTCGCCGACCGGCCGGGCGAGGTCTCGGTGCTCTGGCAGGGCTATCGGATCGAGACCAGCGTCGCGATCGCCGCGATCGGCGTCATCCTGCTCGCCTTCCTGGCCCTGGTCGTCTGGGCGGTGCTGCGCTTCGTGCTCGGCCTGCCCTCGGCCTTCAGCTTCGCCTCGCGGGCGCGGCGCCGGGCGCGCGGCTTCGAGGCGGTCTCGCGCGGCATGGTCGCGATCGGCGCCGGCGACCCGATCGCCGCCGGCCGTCATGCCCACGACGCCCGCAAATTCGCCGCAGAAGAACCGCTGACCCTGCTGCTGGAGGCCCAGACCGCCCAGCTCTCCGGCGATCGCGGCCGGGCCGAAGCCGCCTTCAAGGCGATGCTCGACAAGCCCGAGACGCGTGTGCTC
>JAEXUU010000792.1 GCA_023452965.1 Pseudomonadota bacterium
GTCTCGGGGACCCCCTGCATGATCATCGCCAATGACGCGACGGTGAAGGGCGGCTCCTTCTTCCACGAGACGGTGAAGAAGCATCTGCGGGCGCAGGAGATCGCCTTCGAGAACCGTCTGCCCTGCCTCTATCTCGTCGATTGCGGCGGCGCCTTCCTGCCCGAGCAGGACCGCGTCTTCCCGGATCGCGACCATTTCGGCGGGAGCTTCCTGCAGCAATGCCGGATGTCGGCCGCCGGCCTGCCGCAGATCTCGGCGGTGTTCGGCGGCTGCACGGCGGGCGGAGCCTACATCCCGGCGCTCTCCGACGAGGTTGTGATGGTGCGCGGCACCGGCCGCATCCATCTTGGCGGGCCGCCGATCGTCAAGGCGGCGATCAACGAGATCGTCGACGGCGAGACGCTGGGCGGGGCGGAGATGCATACGCTCGTCTCCGGCGTCAGCGACTATCTCGCCGAAAGCGAGTTCGAGGCGATCGCCAAGCTGCGCGACATCGTCGGCGCGCTGAACTGGCCGCCGGCGCCGCGTCCGCAGCCGCGCCCGGCAAGCCCGCCGCTCTACGATCCTGCCGAGATCGAGGGCATCGTCGGCACCGATCTGAAGAAGCCGTTCGACGTGCGCGAGGTGATCGCGCGCATGGTCGATGGCAGCGTCTTCGAGGCCTTCAAGCCGGACTATGGCGCGACTTTGGTCACCGGCTTCGCCCATATCCATGGCCAGCCGGTGGGCATCCTCGCCAATAACGGCGTGCTGTTCTCCGAAAGCGCGCTGAAGGGCGCGCATTTCATCGAGCTCTGCGACCAGCGCCGGATTCCGCTGCTCTTCCTGCAGAACATCACCGGCTTCATGGTCGGTACCGAGGCCGAGCGCGGCGGCATCGCCAAGCATTCGGCGAAGCTCGTCTACGCCGTCTCGAACGCCCGGGTGCCGCGCTACACGGTGATCATCGGCGGCTCCTATGGCGCCGGCAATTACGGCATGTGCGGGCGGGGCTTCCAGCCGCGCTTCCTCTTCGCCTGGCCCAATGCCCGGATCGCTACGATGTCGCCGGAGGTCGCGGCGACGGTGGTGACCGAGCTCAGGCGTTCAAGCCTGACGCGTGGCGCCGCCGACGAGAGCGAGATCGAGCGTGTCGACCGGGCGACGCGGGCGCAGTTCGAGGAGCAGAGCACGCCCTATTACGCCACCGCCCGCCTCTGGGATGACGGCATCATCGAGCCGGCCCAGACCCGCGACGTGATCGGGCTCTGCCTCGCGCTCGCCGCGCGCGAGGTCGAGCTTTCGGAGCACCGCCCCGTCTACCGGATGTGACAGTGATGATCGGTTCCCTCCTGATCGCCAATCGCGGCGAAATCGCCGTGCGGATCATGCGCACCTGCCGGCGCCTCGGCATCCGCACCGTCGCCGTCTACTCGGATGCGGATCGCGATGCGCTCCATGTGGCCTGCGCCGACGAGGCTGTGCGCATCGGCCCGGCGGCGGCGCGCGACAGCTATCTGCGCGCCGAGGCGATCATGGAAGCGGCCGCGCGCAGTGGCGCCGAGGCGATCCATCCCGGCTACGGCTTTCTTTCCGAGAAGCCCGACCTCCCGCTGCTTTGCCGGGAGGCCGGGCGCATCTTCGTCGGTCCATCCGCAGAGTGCATCCGCGCCATGGGGCCGAAGATCGGCTCGAAGCTGATCGCCGAACAGGCCGGGGTGCCGAGCGTGCCGGGCTATGCGGGCGAGGACCAGTCGAATGCCGCGCTGGCCGAGGCGGCGGTGCGGATCGGCTATCCCGTGATGATCAAGGCCTCGGCCGGCGGCGGCGGCAAGGGCATGCGCCGGGTGTTCTCGGCGACGGAGCTCGTGCCGGCGCTCGACATGGCTCGCGCCGAGGCGCAGGCGGCGTTCGGCGATCCGGCGCTGCTGATCGAGAAGCTGGTGCTGCGCCCTCGCCATCTCGAAGTGCAGGTCGCCGGCGACAAGCACGGCAATGTCGTGCACCTGTTCGAGCGCGACTGCTCGGTCCAGCGCAACAACCAGAAGGTGCTGGAGGAGGCGCCAGCGCCCAATCTCGCCCCGGCGATCCGGGCCAAGCTGCTTGAGCGCGGCGTCGCGCTCGCCCGGACCATCGGCTACGACAATCTCGGCACCGTCGAGTTCATCCTGGAGGAAGGTTTCGACGAGCCCTGGTTCCTCGAAATGAACACGAGGCTCCAGGTCGAGCATCCGGTGACCGAGGCGATCACCGGCTACGACCTTGTCGAGTGGCAGATCAGGATCGCGGCTGGCGAACGGCTGCCCGCACTGCAGCATGAGATCCGCGAGAGCGGCCATGCGATCGAGGCCCGTATCACCGCCGAACGGGCCGATCAGGGTTTTCGTCCCGATGCCGGCCGGATCGAAGGCTATCGCGAGCCCGGCGCGATCCGGGTCGACAGCGGCGTGCGGGCCGGCTCAGAGGTGACGCTGTTCTACGATTCGCTGCTCGCCAAGGCGATCGCCGCCGGGGCCGACCGGGCCGAGGCCTGCGCCCGGCTGGCGGCCGGCCTGCGCGACTTCGCCATTCTCGGCCCGGCGACGACGCTGCCCTTCCTGGCCGACGCGGTCGAGCATCCGCTGTTCGCCGAAGGACGGGCGACGACGCGCTTCATCGAGGAGGCCTTCCCGGATGGCTGGGCGGCGAAGCGCCCGAACCAGCGCTTGGCACGTGCGGTCGCGGCCCTGCTCTGGCTCGCGCGGCAGGAGGCGGCGCGACCAGGCGGCGATGCCTGGGCCGGGCTGTCCGGTTTCCGCGTGCTGGCGCCGGCCGGTGGTCTTGCCGCGAGCCATGTCGTCGCGAGCGAGGAAGGCACGACGACCCGGCTTGAGGTTCGGGCTCTGCCGGATGGCGGGCGTGTGGTCCGCGATGGGGAAGGAGAGATCGAACTCGTGCTGCGCAGCGGCGACGAGTGCTTCGAGGTTACGTGCGAGGGCAGGCTGCTGCGCGGCAGCCACGCCGTCGCGGACGGGCGCGTCAGGCTGGTGCTCGACGGCGAGGGCTTCGATATCGGACTTCAGAGCGTGACGCGGATCGCGGCCGGCGCCAATGGCTCCTCGTCGGGATCGGGCGCCGTCAACGCCTCGATGCCGGGCGTGGTGGCGGAGGTCCGGGTCGCCGCGGGCGAGCGGGTCGAGGCCGGACAGGTCGTCGTGGTGCTCGAATCGATGAAGCTCTTCACCTCGCTGACCGCCGGGATCGCCGGTACGGTCGCCGACATCGCCTGCCAGACCGGCGAGACGGTGCCGGCCGGCAAGCGGCTGGTGCTCATCGAGGCGGCGCCGGCCTAGAGCGCACGATTGCCCACGCGAACGCGCTGGGATCGGCTTTCCGGAGCAGCTCAGTCGAGCGAGCGGCTCTCAACGCCCCGCGAAGAGAGGCTGGCGCTTCTCGATGGCGGCTTGGGTGGCCTCGCGCGCATCCTCGGTATGGAGCAGGCGGAGGCTGTAGCCTTGCTCCAGCGCGTAGCCGTCCTCGACCGGCAGGAACTCGACGCGGTTGAGCGCTTCCTTGCCCATGCGCAGGGCGAGCGGCGCCTTCGAGGCGATGACGTCGGCGAGCGTGCGGGCGGCGTCGCCGAGATCGGAAAGCGGGAACACGCTGTCGACGAAGCCGGCCCGCCAAGCCTCCTGGGCGCCGATCGGCTTGCCGGTGAAGACCATGCGCCGCAGCAGGCCCTGCGGCAGGTGTCGCCCCATATGCGTGATCCCGGCACAGCTGCCGACATTGATCTCGGGCAGGCCGAAATTGGCGTTCTCGGCGGCAAGGCGGATGTCGCAGGCCGATGCGATGACGCAGCCCGCTCCCAGCGCCGGGCCGTTGACGGCAGCGATCACCGGAATGGCGCAGTTGCGGATGGCGCTGAAGACGCGGCGGACCACCGCGGCGTGGGCTTCGTCATCCTCAGCCTTGTGGGTCCTGAACTCGTTGAGGTCGAGCCCGGCGCAGAAGGCCTGGGCGCCGGTCGCGCCCAATATGGCGCATTGCACGTCGGTGCGCTCGCTGGTCTGCTCGAAGATGTCGGCGATCTCGGTACAGAGCGCGAGGGACAGCGCATTCACCGGCGGCCGGTTCAGCGTGAGGTGAACGATATTGCCTCGGGTCTCGACCAGGATTGCGCTCATCAGCATGGCCTTTCGCAGTGGCGGCGGGTCAGTCGGTTTCGATTCAGAGCAGGTTCCGGGGATTGTCGGCAGGGAGCGGCGGCCGCAGCCCGTCCTTGCCGTGCCAGTCGAGCGGACGGCTGGGACAGGTCTGCAGTGGCCATGTTGGCATGCGATCGGCGCGCGGCGGAAGTACCATGAATCGGTATGGCCGGGCGTTGAGCCTTGCCTTCCTTCGGCAGGATGCGGGCGGTCGCGAGGCGTGACCGGGCCGGAGGACCGGCCCGGCCGGATCGCTCAGTGGCCAGCCGGCGCGTCCAGCAGCTTGGCGGTGTCGAGCAGCCCGCGGTGGCGCGCGGCCTCGGCCGGTGTCAGCCCGGCGCGGTTGCGGACCTGCGGATCGGCGCCGGCCGCCAGCAGGAACTCGGCGAGGTCGGCGGCGCCGGCATCGTCATCCGGCAGGCAGAACAGCGGTGGCTCGCCGGAACGGGTCGGCGCATTGGCGAGCGCGGGATGGTCGGCGAGCAGCGTCTCCAGCCGTTCGCTCTCGCCGGCGCGGCAGAGCGCGCCGATGTCGCGACTATGCGCGG
>JAEXUU010000833.1 GCA_023452965.1 Pseudomonadota bacterium
CGAAGGGCTCGTCCATCAGCAGCACCGGCGGATCGGCGGCGATGGCGCGCAGCACGCCGATGCGCTGCTGCTGCCCGCCCGAAAGCTCCCGCGGATAGCGGTGCAGGAAGGCGCCGGGCTCGAGCGCGACCATGTCGAGCAGCTCCGCCGCCCGCTCACGCGATTTGCGCCGGTCCCAGCCGAGTATGTCGGGGACGATGCAGATATTGTCCTCGACGGTCTTGTTGGGGAACAGTCCGATCTGCTGGATGACGTAGCCGATGCTGCGCCGCAGCTGCGTGACGTCGCAATCGGCCGTGCTCCTTCCGTCGATCAGGATGTCGCCGGAACTCGGCTCGATCAGCCGGTTGACCATCTTCATCGTCGTCGTCTTGCCGCAGCCGGAGGGGCCGAGCAGGACGCAGATCTCGCCCGCGGGGACCTCGAGCGAGACACGGTCCACGGCCGGCATGGTGCTGCCGGCGAAGGTCTTGCTGACCTGGTGCAGTCTGATCATCTGGTCCTCAATCCCGGTGAGGTGAGCTTCCGCTGCAGCCACAGCAGGGAGAGGTCGGCGACGACGGCGAGCAGGCTGACGGCGAGCGCTCCGGTGATGAGCTGGCGCGGGTCGGTCTGGCTGATGCCGCGCGAGATGAAGGTGCCGAGCCCGCCGGCGCCGATATAGGCGGCGATCGCCGTGACGCCGATATTCATCACCACCGCGAGCCGCACCCCGGTCATGATCACGGGCAGCGCGAGCGGCAGCTCGACTTCCCGCAGCCGCTGGCCTCTGGTCAAACCCATGCCGCGCGCAGCTTCACGCAGGGACGGGTCAAGATTGCGGATCGCGGCGTACGTATTCCGGATAATCGGGAGCTGAGAGTAGAGTAATACCGCTATCACCGCCGGCAGATAACCAATTCCGTGGCCGACCAGCGACAGCAGCGGGATCATCATTCCGAACAGCGCGATCGACGGGATGGTGATCATCATCGACGCGACATAGAGCACGGCATCCGCCACGCGCCGGTTCTGGCTGATCGCGATGCCGATCGGCACGCCCGTGAGGATAGCCAGAGCGACCGCGACCCCGACGATGGCGACGTGCTCGCCGGTCCGGGTGACGATGAGCCCCCAGTTCGAAATGATGTAATTGAGAATGTCCATTGCGTTGCCGCGGCTTTTAGAGCAGCCTATCTGGCGTTGGCAACCCATTTGTGGAAATTTTATATGATATTTTGATAGTCATTGCTGGGAATGGCTATTCTCTGAATCTATCTAATACGAAATATTTATTTCCATTATGACGAATGCATACCTTTTATGTTTCAAATTGAATTTCAGAATTCAGCTCGTAAACTCTTTGATGAAACCTTGCGACCTTTCAGGTGTGGCGCGTCGCGGTGCGCGCTGTCGTGAAAGGCCGCCGATGAGAAGGACGTTCCATGTGTGGCTTCGTGTGCCTGTGGGAGATCGATGACCAGGACGGGGCGCTGATCGCAGCGATGCTTTCACGCCTTGGACATCGCGGCCCCGATGCGACCGAGATCGCCCGACTGGGCGGGGCTCCGGCCGTGATGGGCCATTGCCGGCTGTCGATCATCGGTCAGGAGAATGGCCGCCAGCCCATTCGAGCGGACGGAGAAATGCTTGTCGCCAATGGGGAGATCTATAATCATGAGGATCTGAGAGCGATCCTTGGCGCGGAACTCTTCGAAACGGCCAGCGACAGCGAAACTATTCTTCATCTGTCCCGCAGCGGCGCACAGCGTTGGGTCAGCCGGCTCGACGGCATGTTCGCCTTCGTGCTGGCGACGCCGGATCGGATCATCGCGGCGCGCGATCCGCTCGGGATCAAGCCGCTCTACATGGCCCAGCGCGGCAGGGGGCTGGCCTTCGCCTCCGAGCTCAAGGCCTTCGACGGCCTCGGCTTCGATGAGATCGGCGCGATCCCGCCGGGCTCGCTCTTCGACAGTCAGAGTGGGCTGAGGCAATGGTACCGGGTCCCGTCAGGAGCCGCCAAAGCCGAGCCGGGCCTCGACATCGATGGCGTGGCGGGCGAACTGCGGCTCAGCCTCGAAGAGGCGGTGGCCAAGTGGATGGTCGCCGATGTCGAGGTCGGCTCGTTCCTGTCCGGCGGCCTCGACAGCTCGATCATCGCAGCGATCGCGCAGAAGATCAGGGCTGCCGCGGGGCATGGGCCGCTCAAGACCTTCGCCGTCGGCACGTCCGGCTCGTCCGACCTCGCCGCCGCGCGGCGCGTGGCAGAGCATATCGGCACCGACCACCATGAGTTCACCTTCACGGCGCAGGACATCGCCGAGAACCTGCCCCATGTAATCTACCATCTCGAAAGCGCCGATATCGACCTCGTCCGCAGCGCGATCCCGACGCTGTTCGCAGCCAGGCTGGCGCGCAGCCAGGTCAAGGCGGTGCTGACCGGAGAGGGGGCCGACGAACTCTTCGCCGGTTACGCCTATCATCACGGCTATGTCGACGAGCCGCGCGCACTTGCCGACGAGCTGACACGCAGCCTTGGCACGATGCACAACATCAACCTGCAGCGGGTCGATCGCATGACCATGGCGGAATCGCTGGAGGCGCGGACGCCGTTCCTCGACCGCGACCTCATCGCCTTCGCCCAGTCCATCCCCGCGCAGCTCAAGCTGCGCCGGACCGACCCGGCGATCGCTGAATCGACCGGGCCGACCACCGAGAAATGGCTGCTGCGCAAGGCCTGCGCCGACCTGCTGCCGGACGATCTCGTCTGGCGCAAGAAGGCGCAGTTCGACGAAGGTTCGGGGACAGTGGATGCGCTGCAACAGGCCCTGCGGATCCTGATCGGAGCCAAAGGCGGGGTCGATCGGCAACGCGAGGGCGCATTGTACCGCGAGATCCTGCGCAGCCGATTCAGCGATCCCGGCATGATCCTGAGCCAGGCCGGGCAGTGGAACGCCAACCGCATCGCTGCCTGACGCCCACGCAGCCTTGGCAAGAGCGCCGCGTGCCCGTTGCCGACCGGGGGCGTCGACAAGGCTCGGGTTCATCGACGGCGGAAGGAAGGAGACGCACACCTGTGGCTGCATTGCAGCGTCAATCAGGTCGCCTTCCTTCTCGTCGGCTCCGCCGCTTCCAACTCTGGCCAGGGGCGGACCACCGCTCCTGGTCCGCGGCTGCGCGGCGGGGCATGGCTGAAGCAGCGCACGCAGCGGCGGCCAACGGCGATCCATCGTGCTCGCGCGTCGTCTGCGCGGGTGGGGTCACGGCTCTTCGTCGGTCGTGAGCGGGCGCGCGCCTGCGGAGAATGCGCCGCGCAGGAAGCCACGCGAGACGGAGCGATCGGCATCCGCCAGCAGCATGTGGAAATCATGCAGCAGCGCCCGAAGCGCCGCCCTCTCGCTGCCGTGCTCTTCGACGAGCTCGACGAGCTCCCATTCCAGATCGTCGCTCTCCAGCGTCGTCTGCGGCTCGGTTGTTGGCATCGTCCTCACTCGCGTTGATGAGAATATTAAGGGAACATAATGATGCGGAGAGTCAAGCAAGCGCCAATGCCTGGCCGGGCGGGTTTGCAGGA
>JAEXUU010000860.1 GCA_023452965.1 Pseudomonadota bacterium
CCGCTTCGGCATAACGGGCGAGTACTTCCGCCGCGAGGACCGGGTCAACCAGCTGACAGGCACCGGCGTTTCGCTGACCGGCAACATCCGCCCCTGGAACAACACGACGGGCGACGACGTCGAGCGCAAGCGCGTCTCGCTGACCTATGACTACAAGCAGCCCGGCGGCTTCTTCGACGAGGCCTCGGCGAATCTCTATTGGCAGAACACGACGCGCAACGGCCTGACGCGAACCTATCGCTACACCAGCGTCGTCGGTCCCTTCGCCCGCGACAACGAGATCGACGAAGAGGCGTTCGGCTTCAACGGCTACGTCATAAAGCGCTTCCAGACCGGCGCGCTGACCCATGGGGTCACGCTCGGAACCGAGCTGCGCATGACGACCATGGACCAGTACTCCAAGGGTCTGGACAGTTGCCGGCTGCCCTATACCGGGCTCTACGCCGCCTGCGGAAACCTGCACAGCAACCAGGCCGACACGCCCAAGGTCGACGGGCGCATGGCCGGCTTCTACCTGCATGACGAGATCGGCATGCTCGACAACCGCCTGCGGGTGACGCCGGGCGTGCGCTTCGACTGGTATGAGGAGAAGCCGCAGTACACCGCCTCGTACTTCAGCGGCGGTTCGCGGCCGACGACGCTGCCGAACGACTCGACCGATTCCGCCTGGTCGCCCCGGGTTCGCGTCGAGTACGACATCCTGAAGAATACGCCCTGGTTCAAGGACGTGACCGTCTTCGCGCAGTGGTCGAAGGGCTTCCGCGCCCCGACCGTCGGCGAGCTCTATGCCCGCTTCGGTGCGGTCGGAACCTATCTGCGCACCGGCAACCCGGATCTGCGGCCCGAGACCAGCAACGGCATCGATGTCGGCCTCAAGTTCGGCGACAAGGCCTTCGGCGGCTCGCTGACCTATTTCCACACCAACTATCGCAACTTCATCGACGTCGTGCAGACCGTTCCGGCCGGTGCCAGCGCACTCTATCCGTTCGGCGTCACCTCCTACCGGAACATCGCCCGCGCCGAGATCCAGGGCTTCGAGGCGAACGGGCAGTACGCCTTCGCGCCGAACTGGCTGGTGCGCGGCTCGTTCTCCTATATCCGCGGGGTCAACAAGGACGCCGACACCTTCCTGAATTCGATTCCGCCGGTGCAGGGCATCGTCGCCGTCGCCTACGGCACCGACGTCTGGGGGGCAGAGGTCTCGACCAAGCTCGCCGGCCCGCGCGACGACGTCGAGCGCGGCGCCAATGCCGGCTTCAAGGCCCCGGGCTATGCGGTGTTCAACGCCAGCGCCTGGTGGCGCCCGACCACGCTCTACGACATCGAGCTGCAGGTCGGTGTCTACAACATCTTCGACCGCCGGTATTTCGACGCGGTTTCGATCCCGACGGGTGCGCTGGTGCAGGCGCGTGACTACTACGCCGAGCCGGGCCGCACCGTGAAGGCGACGCTGAAGTACCAGTTCTGAGCGAAGGCGCCCCTTGAACAGACGGCGGCCGGCGTCCTGGACGCCGGCCTCTTTGCGTTTGCGGACCTGTCCTAGCCGCGCAGCGGCTTCAGCGCTCCGGCCCATTTCGCGAGCTCGCCGAGCAGGGCGGCGGCACTCTGGCGATGCAGGTCGTTGGCGGCGAAGACCCCGTCCTTGATCGACTGGCCGACCATCGGGATCGTGACGGCCTCGACGATCGGCATCATCTTCAGCGCGGTGACGGTCTGCTTGGTCAGCTGCACGGCGCGCAGCCCGCCCGAGACGCCGCCATAGCTGACGAAGGCGCAGGGCTTGTAGGTCCATTCGGTGTAGACGTAGTTCAGCGCGTTCAAGAGCGCAGGCGTCGGCCCGAAATTGTATTCCGGCGTGACGAAGACATAGGCATCGGCCGCCTCGACGCTGGCGCTCCAGCGCCTGGTGTGCTCGTGGACGTAATCGCGCATGCGCGGATGCTTCGGCTCGTCATAGACCGGCAGCGCGAAGTCGGCGAGGTCGACGAGATGGGCGTCGAAGCCGGGATCGGCCTGCGCGACCCCGTGAAACCAGTTCGCGACCGCCGGGCCGACGCGGCCGGGGCGGGTGCTGGCGATGATGGTGTGAAGCTGAAGCGTCATGCATTTCTCCTGGGCAACGGCTTGCGCGAGAGGGCGGAGCCGGCAACCTGTCGCAGCGGACGGTGGCTGGCCGCCGGCGGTAGGAACCTTGCGGGCGCGCACCGGGATGCGATTTTGATTGCGCTTTTTTGGATCGCGCAAGCCCGGCGGCCAGCATCCCGAGATGGGGGGCTAGCGGGCCAGCGAGCTGTCCCAGACGTGAAGCAGCAGGGTCTTGAGCTGCCCGAAACGATCGGAGCCGAGCTCGGCGCTCCATTCGCGCTCGATGTCGCGTAGGACTTCGATCATTTTCGAGAACGCGGCGTGTCCGCGCTCGGTCAAGCGGATCACGCGAGCACCGCTCTCGCCCGGCATATCGGACCGGGCGATGTAGCCGAAGGCCTCAAGGCTCCGGAGCAACTGGTTTATCGCCTGCTTGCTCATGCCCGCGCGCTCGGCGAGCGTGCCTGGGCGAACTCCGTCGGGGCCGGGAAACTGCAGCACTGCCATATGCGGCAGTCGCAGTTCATCAAAGCCGCTGGCATTGAGTTCCTTGATCAGCCGGCGCTGGATCGCCTGGGCCGGAACGCGCAGCAGGGCGCCGATCAACATGTCCTCGGTCTTCATCGGCAGGCCTTTGGCGACAGGATGTTGACTTTCGGTAAATGAAGTTTACCAATCAAAGGGTAAATCTAGTTTACGGATGGAGCTTGCACAATGCCACAGCGTGCCATCGACACTCGCGTCAATCCTTCCGACGAAATCATCGCCACCAAGGGGCTCACGGTTCGCTTCCTGCTAACCGGGGACGACTCGAAAGGCAGCATCGCGGCCTTCGAGCTCATGGTCCCGGCTGCGCAGCGACTGCCAGCGCCGGCGCACAGCCACGACCATTATGAGGAGACCATCTACGGCATCGACGGGGTGTTGACCTGGACCGTCGACGGAAAGCAGATCGATGTCGGGCCGGGGCAGGCGCTGTGCATTCCGCGAGGCGCCGTTCATCGCTTCGACAACAATGGTGGCGAGGACGCGAAAATGCTCTGCGTCATCACGCCGGCTGCCATAGGCCCTGCGTATTTCCGCGAAGTTTTCGGGGCGGTCGACGCCGCGGCGGGGGGCCCACCGGACCGAGCCAGGCTGGCGGAGATCATGCGCCGCCATGGTCTGACGCCGGCAGCACCTCCGACATAGTCTGCCGCACTGGCAAGAAGGGCTCGGCTTCAGGTCTCCAGTGCCCGGCTGGACCTCCATGGCAATGGCCAGTCGCAGCCTTATGCCTTGTCCGGACGAGCCGCCATTGCCGGGAGCCTTTACGCCGCCGGCTCTTCCGGCCGCCGGCGGCGCGGGCCCTCGGTGAGAGACTTGAAGACGCCGCGCAGCGTGCGGGCCTCCTGCTCGGTCATTGCCAGACGGTGCAGGATGTCGCGCAGATTGGCGCTCATGATCGCCTTCTTGCCGGGCGGGAAGAAGCCGCATTGGTCGAGCTCGGCTTCGACATAGTCGAACATCGAGAGCACGGTCGCGCGCGTCGCCGGCGGGGAGGGGTTGTTCTCGCGGAAGACCGGCTCGCCGCCTGATGTCTTGAGCCATTCATAGCCGCAGAGCAGCACCGCCTGGGCAAGGTTGAGCGAGGCGAAGGCCGGGTTGACCGGGAAGGTCAGGATCGCGTCGGCGAAGCTGATCTCCTCATTGGTCAGGCCGATGCGCTCGCGCCCGAACAGGATGCCGACGCGCTCGCCGCCGCCGATCCGCTCGCCAAGGCCGGGCATCGCCTCGGCCGGGGTGAAGACCCGCTTCATCTGGCCGCGCTCGCGCGCCGTCGTCGCCAGCACATGGTTGAGATCGGCGATGGCCGAGGCGGCGTCCGGATAGAGCCTGGCATTGTCGAGGATATGGGTCGCGCCCGAGGCGGCCGAGGTCGCGCCCTTCTTCAGCCCGCCGCCAGTCGGCCAGCCGTCGCGCGGCGCGACGAGGCGCATCTCGGAGAGGCCGAAATTCGCCATGGCGCGGGCGCACATGCCGATATTCTCGGCGAGCTGCGGCTCGACCAGGATGACGATGGGAGCCTGTCCCGTGACGGGGGGGCGGGTGCGGTCGGTACCGGAGCCGGTCATGCGCGGAGTTTCCTGAAGCGGGCGCAGCTTTGCGCCTGCCGCCCGCGCGCCGTCAACCGGTCAGGAGGCATCGGGGCGCCGGAAAATGCCGGCGTTTCCCCTGTTTTCTGCGCGCGGTCGATACCAGGCGACTCAGCCGGCGGCCTGCTCCACCGCCCGCATCACCCGCAGCATGTTGCCGGAGGCAAGCTTGGCGAGGTTCGCTTCCGACCAGCCGCGGCGCAGCAGTTCGGCGATGACATTCGGGAAGGTCGAGACATCCTCGAGCCCTTCGGGCACGGCGCCGCCGAAGAAGTCCGAGCCGATGCCGACATGGTCATGGCCGATGCGCTGCGCGAGATAGTCGAGATGGTCGCAATACTCGGCGAGCGTCGCCTTGGGGCGCGGGCCGGACTTCCTGACGATCTCGGCTTCGGCCGCCTTGTAGTCGAGCCCGTCCGGCGTCTTGCCGTACTGGTCCTTGGCCGGCCGGTGCCAGTCGCGCGAGGCCTGGCTGATGAAGTCGGGCACGAAGGTCGCCATCACCACGCCGCCATTGCCGGCGACGCGGTCGAGCACGTCGTCGGGCACGTTGCGCGGGTGGTCGCAGAGCGAGAAGGCGTTGGAGTGCGACCAGACCACCGGCGCGGTGGTGACTTCGAGCACGTCATGCATCGCCTTGGGCGCGACATGGGCGAGGTCGACGACCATGCCGAGCCGGTTCATCCGGCCGATCACCGCCTTGCCGAAGCTGGAGAGGCCGTTGTGGCGCGGCGCGTCGGTCGCCGAATCGCACCAGTCATGGGTGCCGTTGTGGCAGAGCGTCATCAGGCGCACGCCGAGCCCGTAATAGGCGTCGAGCGCGTCGAGCTCGCCGTCGACGGCCGAGCCGTTCTCGATCGTCATGAACAGGGCGATCTTGCCCTCGGCCTTGGCTGCGGCGACGTCGTCGGCTGCGAGGCCCGGACGGAAGACGTCGGCATGGCGGGCGGTGACCTCGCGCATCAGCGCGATCTGCGCCAGGGCGAAGCCGGCCGGGTTCTTCTGGTTCGGCGGGACATAGGCCGCGAAGAACTGGCCGGCGAGTCGACCGGCGCGCATCCGGGGAATGTCGGTGTCGGTTTCGGCATGGACCCGCCCGAGATCATAGGCGGCGACATCGCCCTTGGCCGCGGCGTCAAGCCGCAGGACGTAGGGCATGTCGTTATGCCCGTCGATCAGGGCGACATGCTCCAGGAGCGTGAGCGCCTGCGCCTGCGCGGCGTCGGCGATGGGAGGCGAGGCGAGGGCCATGGCTTACCTTCGAAGGCAGGAATCGCGATGGCCGATGGTGGCAGGAGCGGACCTGGGGCGCGAGTGCGAAAACCGTCTGGCAGCCATCGATTTCGGGGGCTTTTCGCGCGCTATGCGTTTCCCTGCGTTTCGTATGCCCCAACCATGGTCGTATTTTGCCTCTCGTGGCGCGCAATTATCTTGCGAGAGAGGCTGGCGGGGCCGCAAATTCGTCCGGTAATTGCATATGCAAAGGGGCGCAGATTGCTTTTGACAGAAATGTGGCCCGGGTGGATTGTCGGCGGCGCAGACGGTTGGTAGCTCTGCGTCGTGATCGTATCCCGCATGCGTCGACGTCATGT
>JAEXUU010000862.1 GCA_023452965.1 Pseudomonadota bacterium
TGGCTCAGCCGTGCATGGGCATGGGCACCGCGCGCCTTGGCGTGCTCCGCCGATTCCAGCACCAGGAAGGCGGCGGCGCTGCCGGTGATCATGCCGGGTGCATCCTCACGGGCGAATACGGGAGCGAACCCGCCGGTGCGCAGGAAGCCACCGAGCTCGAAGAGCAGCAGCATGTCGCGGCGCTCGGCGTTGTAGGCGCCGCCGACGAGCATCACCTGCGCCTGGCCGGAGGCGATGCGGGCATGGGCGGTGCGGATCGCATCGACGCCGGCCTGTTCCTCGCCCATGAAGGTGCGCGAGGCGCCGGTGACGCCGTGGACGATGGCGATGTTTCCGGCGAGCAGATTGGAGAGCTGGGCGAGGAACAGCGTCGGCCTGAGATCGCCCATCAGGCGCTCGTTCAGGAAGGGGCCGGGCTGATTGGCGCCGCGCAGGCCGGTGAGGATCGCGCTGTCGACGGCGTGGTCGCGCTCGCCGCCGCCCGCGGCGACGATGACCTGCAATTCGCTCTTGACCTGCGCGTCGTCCTTCAGCCCGGCGGAGTCGAGGGCGAGGCCGGCGGTGTAGACGCCGAGGCGCTGCCAGGGTTCCATCTGGCGCTGATCGGATTTCTTCGGGATCTGCTTGTCGAGCTCGAGCGGCTTCAGCGGGTGCACCGGATAGGGCGCGAAGCTGGCCTCGTCGACGATCGGGGCCGTGCCCGCGGCGAGCGCCTGCGCGTGCGGCTCGATGCCTTCGCCGAGGCTGGAGGCGAGACCGATGCCGGTGATGAGGACGTCATGTGCCATGGTCAGGCCGCTTCCGGGTTCAGGCCGATGGCGGCGATGCGCGCCTCCATCAAAGCGCGCATGTCGGCGGGGAAGGGCATCAGGCGAAAGCGCAGTTCGGCATCGCAGATCGGCTTGCCGTCGATCGTGATCTTCGCCTTGGTCGCAGCGTAGCCGGAGCCCTCATGGACGAGCTCGGCGCTGACGTCGAGCACCGCCTGCGGCTCGACGAAGGTGCGGAAGCGCGCCTTGTCGACCATCATCAGGAAGGGCATCTGCGAGAGGCGGTTGAGCGCCAGCAGCAGATAGCCGGAGGCCTGGGCCATGGTCTCGGTCAGGAGCACGCCGGGAACCAGCGGGTGGCCGGGAAAATGGCCTTCGAAAACCGGGCTCGCGGCAGGGACGGTCGAGCGGGTGACGATGCGCTTCTCCGCCGGAACGAAGCTCGCGACCTGATCGATCATGTCGAAATATTCGAGGCGCATGCATTTCCAACCGGTTAGAGCCGGACGCCGCCGGGCGAAGCGCATGGCGTTCGCCCGAGACCGGAACCGTCTCTCATGAATAGAGCTGGAGCGGCATGCGAAAAACCGGTTGCCGCCTTTTCGCATTCCGCTCCAGGCGCCGTGACGCGGAGACCAGCCCCTCGCCGCAGCGCTTCAGCGTCCTGCTCTATCGGTTGCGCCGGCCGCGCTCAAGGCCGCCGGGCGGATCGGCCGCTCCGGCAGGGTGACTATCGGACTGAATTGTCCAGGTGGTGGCGCTCAGGCCGCCTTGGCGGCGACGAGATCGTCGATGCGCTTGCAGAGGTTCTCGAGCACGAAATACTGCTCGGCGGGCGCCTTGCCCTCGTTGACTTCCTGGGTCCACTGCTCGAGCGGCAGCTTGATGCCGAAAGCCTTGTCGATCGCGAAGGCGATGTCGAGGAAGGCGAGCGAATCGATGCCGAGATCGTCGATGGCGTGGCTCTGGGGCGGGATCTTCTCGCGCGGAATGTCGCAGGTCTCGGAAATGATGCCGGCGACCGTCTCGAACGTGGCGGACATGCGGGTGCTCCCGTCGTTTTCAATGATGAAGGCGGATGGCATCCGAGCGCGGAAAGCTCCCGCGCCTGCCCCAAGCCCCCCGCCGAGGAAAGGCTGTGATCGCCCCCTTACACCTCGGTGCAGAATTGGACAACCTTGAGGCGCTGCAAGAACAGAACGCCCGGTTTGCAAACCGGGCGTTCCGAGGGACGGACAAGACGCCGCCAAGTCTTTGCCGCGAAGTCTTCGCCGAGACCTTGCGGCCTCGGCGCTTCGGCTCAGGCGGCGATGCCGCGCAGCACGTAGTGCAGGATGCCGGCGTTCTTGAAGTAGTCGAGCTCGTCCAGCGTATCGATGCGGCAGAGGATCGGCACCTTCTTGACCTTGCCGTCGGCCGAGGTGATCTCGGCTTCGAGCATCTGGCGCGGCTTGACGGTCGCCAGGCCCTTGATGGTCACGGTCTCGTCGCCCTTGAGATCGAGCGAGGCCCAGCTCGTGCCCTCGGCCAGGGTGAACGGCACCACGCCCATGCCGACCAGGTTCGAGCGGTGGATGCGCTCGAAGCTCTGGGCGATGACGGCCTTGACGCCGAGCAGGTTGGTGCCCTTCGCCGCCCAGTCGCGCGAGGAGCCGTTGCCGTATTCGACGCCGGCGAAGATCACCAGCGGCACCTTCTCGGCCGCATAGCGCATCGCCGCGTCGTAGATCGGCAGCTCTTCCTTGCTGGGATAGTGGATGGTGTAGCCGCCCTCGCGACCATTCGGCCCCATCATGTGGTTGCGGATGCGGATATTGGCGAAGGTGCCGCGCATCATCACCTCATGGTTGCCGCGCCGCGTGCCGTACTGGTTGAAGTCGGCGACGGCGACGCCGTTGTCCATCAGGTACTTGCCCGCGGGCGAGGCAGCCTTGATCGAACCGGCCGGGGAGATGTGGTCGGTGGTGATCTTGTCGCCGAACAGGCCGAGGATGCGGGCACCCTGGATGTCGGTGACGGCGGCCGGCTTGCGGCTCATGCCCTGGAAATAGGGCGGGTTCTGCACATAGGTCGACTTGTCGTCCCAGGCATAGGTCTGGCTCTTGGGCGCATCGACCGCCTGCCAATGCGCGTCGCCCTTGAAGACGTCGGCATATTTGGCCTCGAACATCGCGCGGGGGACGTTCTGCTGTATGAAGCTCTGAATCTACTTGTTGGAGGGCCAGATGTCCTTGAGATAGACCGGCTGCCCGTCCTTGCCGGTGCCGAGCGGCTCCTTGGTCAGGTCCATCTGCACCGAGCCGGCGAGCGCATAGGCGACGACCAGCGGCGGCGAGGCGAGGTAGTTCGCCTGGACGTCCGGAGAGACGCGGCCTTCGAAGTTGCGGTTGCCGGAGATCACCGCGCCGGCGATCAGGCCCTGCTCGTTGATCGCCTTGGAGATCGGCGCCGGCAGCGGGCCGGAATTGCCGATGCAGGTGGTGCAGCCGAAGCCGACCAGGTTGAAGCCGAGCGCGTCGAGATCGGTCTGCAGGCCGGACTTGGCCAGGTACTCGGCGACGACCTGCGAGCCGGGCGCCAGCGAGGTCTTGACCCAGGGCTTCACCGAAAGCCCCTTTTCGACCGCCTTGCGGGCGAGCAGGCCGGCAGCCATCAGCACCGACGGGTTCGAGGTGTTGGTGCAGGAGGTGATGGCGGCGATGACGACGTCGCCATGGCCGAGATCGAAGGACTGGCCCTCGACCGGGACGCGACGAGCGATCTCGGCGGCCTTCTTGTACTCGGTCTCCATGGCGGCGGCGAAGCCGGCCTTGACGGCGGAAAGGTCGACGCGGCCCTCGGGACGCTTCGGACCGGCCATCGAGGGCTGCACCGTCGAGAGATCGAGCTCGAGCGTGTCGGTGAAGATCGGGTCGGCGGTCTCAGGGGTCGCGAACAGGCCCTGCGCCTTGCTGTAGGCCTCGACCAGCGCGATCCGGTCCGACTTGCGGCCGGTCGTGGTGAGATAGTCGAGCGTCTCGGAGTCGACCGGGAAGAAGCCGCAGGTCGCGCCGTATTCCGGGCCCATATTGGCGATGGTGGCGCGGTCGGCCAGCGTCAGATTGTAGAGGCCGGGGCCGAAGAACTCGACGAACTTGCCGACGACGCCCTTCTTGCGCAGCATCTGGGTGACGGTCAGCACGAGGTCGGTGGCGGTGATGCCTTCCTTCAGCGAGCCGGTCAGCTTGAAGCCGATGACCTCGGGCAGGAGCATGGACTGCGGCTGGCCGAGCATGGCGGCTTCCGCCTCGATGCCGCCGACGCCCCAGCCGAGGACGGCGAGGCCGTTGACCATGGTGGTGTGCGAATCGGTGCCGACCACGGTGTCGGGATAGGCGACCTCGACCTCGACGCCGTCGATCGTCTCGTTCCGCGTCCAGACGGTCTGGGCGAGGTATTCGAGGTTGACCTGGTGGCAGATGCCGGTGCCGGGCGGGACGACGCGGAAATTGTCGAAGGCGCCCTGGCCCCATTTCAGGAACTTGTAGCGTTCCTCGTTGCGCTCGTATTCGAGCTCGACGTTCTGCGCGAGCGCCTTGGGGGTGCCGAACTCGTCGACGATCACCGAATGGTCGATGACGAGGTCGACCGGGACGAGCGGGTTGATCTTGGCGGGGTCGCCGCCGAGCGCCACGACGCCGTCGCGCATCGCGGCGAGATCGACGACGGCGGGAACGCCGGTGAAGTCCTGCATCAGCACGCGCGCGGGGCGGAAGCCGATCTCCTTGCCGGCCTTGCCCTTGTCATCGGCCCAGGCGACGAACGCCTCGATATCGGCCTTGGTGACGGAGCGGCCGTCCTCGAAGCGCAGCAGGTTCTCGAGCAGCACCTTCATCGAGAAGGGCAGGCGCGAGATGCCGGGCAGGCCGTTCGCCTCGGCGTCCGGCAGCGAATAATAAGTGTAGGTCTTGCCGCCGGCGGTGAGTGTGCGGCGACATTTGAAAGAATCGAGCGAGGCCATATCGGCTTACATCCTGATCAAGGGGTTGCGGTCGCGAGCCGGAGACCCTTGCGGAATCAGCCGGTCGAAGGCCTATTGCGCATGACGCGCGCGCCGCCCCGGGAGTGCCCGAGCCCCGCGCCGGATCGGCGTGCGGCGTAGCCACGGGTTCTATAGATCAATTCCAAGAAGGCCGCTACAGGGTCGATGCGCGCTCCGCGAGGGCCGGCATGTTCGAGGAAAAGCGCGGGTTTCGTGACGCAGATTTCCCATCAGACCCTGACATTGAGCGCCGAGGGCCTCGTCTGCCGGCGCGGCGGGCGGCTGATCTTCGAAGGCGTCGGCTTCCGGCTCGGCAATGGCGAGGCGCTGGCGCTGACCGGGCGCAACGGCGCCGGCAAGTCGAGCCTGATCGCGATGCTCTGCGGGCGCTTGCGGCCGGAGGCCGGTACGATCCGGCTCGAAGGGCTGGGTGAGACGCCGCTCACCGAGGCGGCCCATCTCGTCGGCCATCGCGACGGGCTGAAGAGCGCGCTGACCGCGACCGAGAATCTTCGCTTTGCCCAGGATCTGCTCGGCGGTGCGGCCGCGACGCCGGACCAGGCGCTGGAAGCGGTCGGCCTCCCGCATGTCGGCACACTTCCGGTCGGCTATCTCTCGGCGGGGCAGAGGCGGCGCGTGGCGCTGGCTCGGCTTCTCGTCGCGTCACGGCCGATCTGGCTGCTGGACGAGCCGGCGGCGGCGCTCGACGTCAACGCGCAGGCGATGCTGATCGGGCTGATGAAGGCGCATCTTGCCGCAGGCGGGGCGATCCTGGCGGCGACGCATGGGCCGCTCGGCATCGATGTCGCGCGCGAACTCAGGATCGGGCCGTGAGACGCGCTTTCCTCGCCGTACTCAGGCGCGACCTTGCCCTGGCTGCCCGCGCCGGCGGCGGCGGCGAACTCGCGCTGGTCTTCTTCCTGACTGTGGTCGTGCTGATCCCCTTCGCGCTCGGGCCGGACCTCAATCTCTTGTCGCGCATCGGCCCGGCCATCCTCTGGCTGGGAGCGCTGCTGTCGACCTTGATCGGGCTCGACCGGCTGTTCCAGGCCGATGAGGAGGACGGCTCGCTCGAACTGATGCGGGCTTCGCCGCTGCCGCTCGAGCTCGCCGTGTTCGCCAAAGGGCTCGCGCATTGGCTGACCACCGGGCTGCCGCTGGCGCTGGCCGCGCCGTTGCTCGGCCTGCTCGTCGCCTTGCCGGCCGACGCTATCCTGCCCTTGGTCGCGAGCCTCGTTATCGGAACGCCGGCGCTGAGCTTCATCGGCGCTTCGGCAGCAG
>JAEXUU010000868.1 GCA_023452965.1 Pseudomonadota bacterium
CCAGACGACCCTGACCATCGCGAGTACCATTGAGCAGCAGCGCGCCGCGACCGAGGAAATCGCCCGCAGCGTCAGCTTCGCCGCGCAGGGAACCCAGGAGGTCGCCCATACCATCGGCGCGGTCAACGAATCGGCCCAGGCGGCCGGTGCCAGCGTCGGCGATGTGCTCGGCGTCGCCCAGTCGCTGACCCGCCAGGCCGAGGGACTGGCCGATGCCTTCGAGAACCTGACGCGTCGCAGCCGCGCAGCCTGAGCTTCGGCTCCAGCACCTCGCGGCGTCACCTGCCTGTCAACCGCTCCGGCTAGCTTGCAACCGTTCCAATCGGAAGCAAGCTTAGGGCATGGAGAGCCGGTGATGGGCGACGATACCCAATATGAATCGACCTTCGGCGCGAGCTTGCTCGAGCACGAGGACGCCGCCCCGCAGAACCCGCCCGACAACCCGACGATGGGTGAGCTGATCGGCCAGCGCTTCTCGCGCCGCGGCTTGCTCAAGGGCGCACTCGCCGTCTCGGCGATCTCGGCGACGGTCGGGACCGCGGCGCTGGCGACTGCCGAACGGGCGGAGGCGCGCGGCACCGAAGGCTCGGCCTTCGCCTTCAAGGAGGTCGAGGCCGGTGTCGATGCCGACCATCATGTCGCCGAGGGTTACGACGCCGATGTCCTGCTGCGCTGGGGCGACCCGCTCTTTCCCGACGCGCCGCAGTTCGATCCCACCAAACAGACGCCTGAGGCCCAGGCCAGGCAGTTCGGCTACAACAACGACTTCGTCGGCTACCTGCCCCTGCCCGGCGCGGCTGACCCGTCCGCCCATGGCGTGCTCTTCGTCAATCACGAATACACCAACCCGCATCTGATGTTCCCCGGCGTCGTCGAGATCAAGGACGGCAAGCCGGTGATGAAGAACGCGACCAAGGAGCGCTACGCGATCGAGGCGATGGCCCATGGCGCGACCGTCGCCGAGATCCGCCGGACCGACGGAAAATGGGCGCTGGTCAAGGATTCAAAGCTCAACCGCCGGATCACGGTGGCAACCGAGATGCAGCTTTCCGGCCCCGTCGCCGGCACCGAGCGAGTCCGGACCAAGGCCGACACCACCGGCCGCAAGGTTTTCGGCACGCTAAACAACTGCGCGGGCGCGATGACGCCCTGGGGCACCTTCGTCTCCGGCGAGGAGAATTTTCACGGCTATTTCTCCGGCAAGCTGCCGGAAGGCCATCGCGAGGAGGCCAATTACAAGCGCCTCGCCATCCCCTCCTCCCCCTATGCCTGGGGGCGCTTCGAAGAGCGCTTCGACCTCGCCAGCGAGCCCAACGAAGCCAACCGCTTCGGCTGGATCGTCGAGGTCGATCCCTTCGACCCGAACTCGGTGCCGAAGAAGCGCACCGCGCTCGGCCGCTTCAAGCATGAGGGCGCCGACAACATCGTCGCCAAGGATGGCCGCGTCGTCGCCTATCTCGGCGATGATGAGCGCTTCGACTATGTCTACAAGTTCGTCACCGCCGGCCGCTTCGACCCCGCGAACCGCGCCGCCAACATGGACCTGCTCGATTCCGGCACGCTCCATGTCGCGAAGTTTGCGGCTGACGGCACGCTCGAATGGCTGCCGCTGGTCTTCGGTGAGGGGCCGCTCACCACGGCCAACGGCTTCACCAGCCAGGCCGACGTGCTGATCGAGACCCGCCGCGCCGGCGACCTGCTCGGCGCCACCAAGATGGACCGGCCGGAGGACATCACGCCCGACGGCGTCAACGGCCGCGTCTATGTGATGCTGACCAACAATACCAGCCGCAAGGACGACCAGGTCGACGCCGCCAATCCGCGCGCCAAGAACGCCTTCGGGCACATCATCGAGATCATCGAGGATGGCGGCGACTTCACTGCGACCAGGGGCAAATGGGAAGTGCTGCTGAAATGCGGCGATCCTTCCATCGCCGCGGTCGGAGCGAGCTTCTCGACCGAGACCACGAAGAATGGCTGGTTCGGCATGCCCGACAATGCCGTGGTCGACTCGGGCGGACGGCTTTGGGTCGCGACCGACGGCAACGGCCCCAAGGAAACCGGCCGCACCGACGGGCTTTGGGCGGTCGATACGAAGGGCGCGGCACGCCGCACCTCAAAACTGTTCTACCGCGTGCCGCACGGCGCCGAGCTCTGCGGCCCCTGCTTCACGCCCGACGACACCACCGCCTTCGTCGCGGTCCAGCACCCCGGCGACGACGGCCCGGACTGGCCGGAATTCGGCCGCCGTTCCTATTACGAGGACCTCTCGACCCGCTGGCCGGACTTCAAGCCGGACATGCCGGTGCGCCCCTCGGTGGTGGCGATCACCCGCAAGGGCGGCGGCAAGATCGGCGTCTGATCCTGCCGGCGCCTTGCCGGTCAGTTCAGCAGGAAGGCGAGCCGGTCATCGGCTCGTCCGGCAGCGATCTCGAGGACATCGGCGCTGACGACATCCTCGGCGACGAAGGGGTCCTCCCGCAGGCGCGCATCGAGCTCTTCGCGTGACAGCTTGTGCGCGAGAACCATGCCGCCGCCTCCCGACTTCAGGCTGCCCGTCAGCAGGAAGACGCCATCATCGAAGCCGCGCCTGATCCAGTCGGTATGGGTCGGCATCAGGGCCGCAGCACGAGACTTGTTGGCGGAGAAGCGGAGCGCGACGACGAACATAGGGCTTCCTTTCCGGCGAATGGATCAGGTTGATGAAGCGGCGTTTTCGAGCGGTTTGAGCGCTTTCAGCCAGGCCGACATCTCCTCGACCTCCCGCTGGATGAAGGCCTCGTCGCGAAAGGCGGCGGCCAGGGTCGCGATGCCCTGGCTGCGCATCAGCACATGCATCGCCAGCCTGTCCGCTTCGGCCGCACAGCCGAGCGCCACGAACTGCGAGGCGAGCCAGTCCCGGAACAGGGCGAATATCTCGGCCGCGTGCTGCTGAGCGTCATGGTCGAGCTTCGCAAGCTCGTTGCAGAGCGTGCCGACCGGACAGCCATGGCGCATGATCTTGGCGCGGTTGGCGGTCAACATGCCGATGAAGCTGCCTATACGCTCGCGCGGCGTCCCGGCCTCACCCTGCCAGTGCTCCAGCATGCCCCGCGTCCGATCCAGCCGCAGCACGATCACGGCCGCGAGGATCTCGTCCTTCGTTCTGAAATGATAATAGAAATTCCCGCGGGAAATGCCGACGGCCGCCGCAATGTCCGCAAAGGCGGTCGCCTCGTAGCCGCGCTCATAGAAGAGCTGGTCGGCTGCATCGACGATCTGCTGCCTTGTGGCGGCTGCCCTCACCCCGGCCCTCCCCACTGTCTCTGTGGACCAAGCAACTTGCTAGGTCATCCGTCCTAAATCTTGATTAGGACATATGACCTAGATGGTCAAGACACAGGCGGCCGCTAGAGCAAAAACGCCGCCGGGAAACCCGGCGGCGCTGGAAATGGGGTCTGCTGCGGCAATGCAGCAGCCGAAGGGCTTGCAGCTGAATTCAGGCCGCCTTCTTGGCGCCGAAGGTCGGGTCGAGCTCGCCCTTGGCGTAGCGCTTGGCCATGTCGGCCAGCGTGATGACGCGCTTGATCTTCGAGGCCTGGCCGGCGGTGTTGAACTCTTCCAGGCGCTGCTTGCAGAGCTTGGTCATCGCTTCCATGGCCGGCTTCAGATACTTGCGCGGGTCGAACTCGCCGGGGTTCTCGGACAGGATCTTGCGGATCTGGCCGGTCATCGCCATCCGGTTGTCGGTGTCGATGTTGATCTTGCGCACGCCGTGCTTGATGCCGCGCTGGATCTCCTCGACCGGGACGCCCCAGGTCTGGGGCATCTTGCCGCCATACTGGTTGATGATGTCCTGGAGGTCCTGCGGAACGCTGGACGAGCCGTGCATGACGAGATGCGTGTTCGGCAGCAG
>JAEXUU010000873.1 GCA_023452965.1 Pseudomonadota bacterium
TCCCATACCTGTGGCGCGCTCCGTGAGAGCGACATCGGCTCGACCGTGCGCCTCTCCGGCTGGTGCCACCGCATCCGCGACCATGGTGGCGTGCTCTTCATCGACCTGCGCGACCATTACGGCATGACCCAGGTCGTCATCGATCCGGATTCTCCGGCCTTCCGCGACGCCGAGGAGCTGCGTTCGGAATGGGTCGTGCGCATTGACGGCAAGGTCAAGGCGCGCTTCGCCGGCACCGAGAACGCCAACCTCGCCACCGGCGCCGTCGAGGTCTTCGCGACCGCGATCGAGGTGCTGGGCCCCTCGGCTGAACTGCCGCTGCCGGTCTTCGGCGATCTCGAATACCCTGAGGACACCCGCCTCAAGTACCGCTTCCTCGACCTGCGTCGCGAGAAGCTGCACAGCAACATCATCCTGCGCGGCAAGGTGATCGACTATCTGCGCACGCAGATGAAGCAGTCCGGCTTCTCCGAATTCCAGACGCCGATCCTGACGGCGTCCTCGCCCGAGGGCGCACGCGACTTCCTGGTGCCGAGCCGGCTGCATCCCGGCCATTTCTACGCGCTGCCGCAGGCGCCGCAGCAGTACAAGCAGCTCCTGATGATGGCGGGCTTCGACCGCTACTTCCAGATCGCGCCCTGCTTCCGCGACGAGGACCCGCGCGCCGACCGTCTGCCCGGCGAGTTCTACCAGCTCGACGTCGAGATGAGCTTCGTCGAGCAGGAAGACGTCTTCCGCACCATGGAGCCGGTCATCGCCGGCGTCTTCGAGGAGTTCGGCGGCGGCAAGTCCGTCACCAAGAACTGGCCGCGCATTCCCTATGCCGAGGCGATCGCCAAATACGGCTCCGACAAGCCGGACCTGCGTAACCCGCTCGTCATGCAGGACGTCTCCGAGCATTTCCGCGGCTCGGGCTTCAAGGTCTTCGCTCGCATCCTCGAGGACGAGAAGAACCGCGTCTGGGCGATTCCCGCGCCCGGCGGCGGCAGCCGCGCCTTCTGCGACCGCATGAACTCCTGGGCACAGGGCGAGGGGCAGCCCGGCCTCGGCTATCTGATGGTCAAGGAGGACGGCGAAGGGCAGGGGCCGATCGCCAACAATATCGGCCCTGAGCGTGTCGCCGCGATCATCGCCCAGATGGGGCTGAAGGGTGGCGATGCGTGCTTCTTCACCGCCGGCAACCCGGACAAGTTCTACAAGTTCGCCGGCTCGGCCCGCAACAAGGTTGGCTCGGAACTCGGTCTCATCGACGAGAACGCCTTCGCCTTCGCCTGGATCGTCGATTTCCCGATGTACGAGTACAACGAGGACGACAAGAAGGTCGATTTCTCGCACAACCCCTTCTCGATGCCGCAGGGCGGCCTGAAGGCGTTGAAGGAGGAGGATCCACTCGCCATCAAGGCCTTCCAGTACGACATCGCCTGCAACGGTTACGAGCTCGCCTCCGGCGGCATCCGCAATCACAAGCCGGAAGCGATGGTGAAGGCCTTCGAGATCGCCGGCTATGGCGAGGAGACGGTGGTCGAGCGCTTCGGCGGCATGTACCGCGCCTTCCAGTACGGCGCGCCGCCGCATGGCGGCATGGCGGCCGGCATCGACCGGATCATCATGCTGCTCGCGGGCGCGACCAATCTGCGCGAGGTCGCTCTCTTCCCGATGAACCAGCAGGCCGTCGACCTCTTGATGGGAGCGCCCTCCAACGTGACGCCGAAGCAGCTCCGCGAGCTGCATCTGCGGCTCAACCTGCCCGAGAAGAACGGCTGACCTCCATGCCTGGCCTCCCTGCCGTGCGCCTTCTGGCGCCGGCTCTCGCTCTGCTGCCCGTCCTCTCGGCCTGCGTCTCGACGCCGTCCAATCCGAGCGCCGCGCGCGCCACGGTGCTCGCCGGCATCGTCTCGCGCGCCAGCGCCTGCAATGCCGGCTATGCGCGGCGCGACACGCTCGACCGCTTCCTGCAGTCGGAGCGGGCGCGCGGCGCGACGCCGGAGCAGATCGCCGGCGCCAGCTCGACCTATGTCACCATCTCGGAAGCGCAGACCATCAACCAGGGCATCCGGCCGGAGCCCTGCACGGTCGAGGAGCGGGCCACGTTGCGGGGTCAGATGAACACCGTCCGCGCCAACCGCTTCGAGACGCTCTGACGCCGATGCCCGCGCTGAAGCCGAGCCTCGCGGCGCTCGCCGCCTGCAGCCTCGCCGGCTGCGTCGGGGTCGGCGCCGGTCCTGTCCCCGGCACGCCGGAATTCACCGCCTCGCGCGTCTCACGCGCCTATGACTGCGGTGTTGGCGTCGATCGTGGCCGGATCATCGCCGGTTTGCCGCGGGAAGACCGCGCCCGCTTCGTCGCGGCCAATGCGAGCTATGCGGTGAAGTCCTACAAGGCGCCGCGCCGTTGCGAGGCGAGCGAGCGTGCTGAACTGCAGCGCGAGCTGCAAGCCAGGGCGCGGCGCTGATTTCCGCTTGCCCGCGCGCGACTTCCCGCGCACATGCGCTTGCATGAGTTCCTCGCCTTCCGACATCACCGCGATCGTCGTCGCCTTTGACAGTGCCGAGGTCCTGCCCGCCTGCCTCGCGGCGCTGGCCGGGGAGGGCGTCCGGGCGCTGGTCGTCGACAATGCCAGCACTGACGGTTCGGCCGCCATCGCCGAGCGCTGCGGTGCGAAAGTGCTGCGCAACGCACGCAACGAGGGCTATGGCCGCGCCAATAATCGTGGAGCCGGAGCGGCGGACACGCCCTTCGTCCTGATCGTCAATCCCGATCTCGAAATCGGCAAGGGTGCGGTCGCCGCCCTGCTCGCGGCCGCCGACGCCTACCCGGACGCCGCGGCGTTCGCCCCGCGGCTGGTCGAGCCCTCCGGCCGGATCTTCCTGCAGCCGCGCTCGCTGCTCTCGCCCGATCATCTCAACCGCGCGCGGGAGATCGTGCTGCCGCAAGGCGATGCCTGCCTGCCCTTCCTGTCCGGCGCCTGCCTGCTGCTGCGGCGCGAGGTCTTGCTGGCGCTTGGCGGCTTCGATCCCGAGATCTTCCTGTTCTACGAGGATGACGATCTCTGCCGGCGCCTGCGCGATGCCGGCCAGGCCCTGATCCATGTCGACGGGGCCGAGGCCCGGCATGGCCGCGGCCGCTCCAGCAAGCCATCGCCGCAGCGCCGCTTTACCGCGCGCTGGCACCTCGCCTGGTCGGAGGGCTACATCGCACGCAAATATGGGCGACCGGAGCCCGGCCTCGGTAGAATCCTGAAGAATGCTCTGAAGGCGGTCGGATATGGCATTCTTCTCAAACGCGAAAAGATGATGGCCCATGCCGGCTCCGCCTCCGGCGCGTTCGCCTGGAGGCAAGGAGCGAGCGCGTGCGCCCGGGAAGGTCTCGCCTTGGCAATAGGGGAGGCCGACCGGCCCTGAGAGACCCTTCGGCTTGAGAGCAGGGTGATGATGCCCGACTGTACCGCCTGCGACACGGTCATCGCCAGTATCCGCTATGGTCGGTACCCCGGTCGTACCAAACCGGCAGGCAGCCTGCAGGTCCGCGCCTGCAACGTCTGCTCGGCACCTGCCATGATCGCGCCGGCCCGGAATTCCAGGACTTTCGAGCAGCGAGGAACGGTCCCAATCCGCCCGCCCCTGAAACACGAAAAAGGGCGCCGTTCGGCGCCCTTTTCCTTTGCGTCGCAGTGTCCTGGCTCAGGCGAAGCGGAAATCGTCCTGGGCGAGGCTGGAGAGCTGGATGCCCTTCA
>JAEXUU010000743.1 GCA_023452965.1 Pseudomonadota bacterium
CTCGAGCTCCGACTGCTCGAAGCCGTTCGTTGCCAGAATCAGAATGGCCTTGCCGTTCAGGGCGCTCATGGCGTGCTCCTCACTGATTGGGTTCGAAGACCAACCAAGAAAGCGATGAAGCGTTCCCACAAAGCTCGCCAATCAAAGTCCGTCCCACAGCTGGAGCATCGGACCATCCCGCCCCAAGACTGGGTCCATCAAAGGTCTGGCGAGCTTGCCGATAGCGGCTCGGATTTCTCCAGTGGGCGCGTCGCGCAGAATGTCGCCGCTTTGGCCTGGCGGGTAGGCGCCGACAACCAGCAAGTCCGCGGTGGCCGTCAGCCGTCGGTGACCTGTGCCGGCGGGGAGCAGGATCACGTCACCGACCGACACTTGGAGTTCTCGTCCCCCTTCGCCCCCAATCATCAACTCGGCCGAGCCGTGCGCAATGCCGAGGACCTCCTGGCCTTTGGAGTGATAATGGTTGAAGTCGTAGATGCCGTTACGCCAAGCTGGCGGCCAGCCGTTATGATCGAAGCGCTCTTCCATCAAGCTCGCGAGATCAGAGATATGGCGCCCGAATGCCGCCCGATAGACGAGTGCTGGGAAGCGCTGATTGTTGGGGATGCTGCCCCGCTCTTCGAAAGGCAGCGCCAGAATGGTTGGCGTCGACATCGCTTCGCCTTTCATTCGCGCCCTGCCAGGCTGGAGCCGGGCAGGGCTTTCAATCCATTATTCGCGGTCAGATGCCTGGCCTGACATAGGGCGTCGCGTTGGCATCGAACTGAGTCCAGCCTTCGCGCTCATAGTCGGCTCGGCGCACCGCCATGTCGATCGGTGTCGCGCGATCCATGATCGCCTCCGCTTCTGGCGCTCGCGCCTCAGCAGTGCGAAGCGAAACTACGGATCCGCCGCGCCGGACGCTCTCGGCGTAGACGTGCGCGTCCCGCTCGTCGACGCCGGCGCTTGTCATGGCACCGATGATGCCTCCTGCAGCCGCCCCGGCCGCCGCCCCGGCGGCTGTTGCCGCGAGCCATCCTGCCGCCACGACTGGTCCGATCCCCGGGATGGCAATCATGCCCAGGCCTGCGAGAAGCCCGGCCGCTCCGCCGACGCCTGCTCCGATGCCTGCACCTTCCCCGGCATTGCTGTCCTCGTGATCCTCGCGGTGCCCGATGACGCTAATGTCGCTGTCCGAGAAGCCAGCATTTCCTAGCTCCTCCACGACCGCGGCCGCAGTGGCGTAGTCCTCATACGATCGGGTAATTGTGAGGGGCATTTCAAATCTCCTTTCAGCGACCTTGGTCAGTGACGGGTAATGTTGCCGCGATAGTCCACGCTCACGGCGACCGGCTGACCGCCATGCGTGGCAGTTCCCTTCCAGACGCCGTTGTCATCCTTTTTGAACTCGCCGATGGCGGTATAGCCGTTGGCCTCAAGGCGGCTCTTGGCTTGGCCTTCGGTGAAGCTGTTCGCTCCCGGAAGCGGAGCATTCGCATCCGCCGGGGCTGGCGCCGGAGCAGGTGACGTCGTCGACGTCTGTGCAAACGTTCCCAGCGACGTGAACGACGCGACTATCGCGGTGATGACGAGCTTTTTCATGTCTTCCTCCCGAGAACGCAGGCCTGAAGGCCGATGCCGCAGAGAACGGGGGCAGCCAAAATTAGTTCCAGTTCGGAGGTGGTTTGGACGCCGTCGGACGACGCGGAGGAGGCGCTTCCCGGAGGCTTTGACGCGATCGCGTCTTCCAGGGCCTTGTCAAATTCCGACGTCTGGAATGCCACGGAACAATTGCGGCCAGGCAGGATTGGATCACTGCCAGATCACGTTGGCCGCCCAGCGCTCCTGGGTGCAAATCGAACTCTAGAGGTTTCCCATGCGCATGACCGTTGCAACCCTTGGCCTGTCGCTGCTGACGAGCGCCGCTTTTGCGCAGTCGGCGCCGACATTGGCTCAGCCGCCCATGTTCACGGAGGTTAATCAGGCTTCAGCGCTTGGGAGCAGTCTCAAGGGCCTGAACGTGAAGAATGCCGGCGACGAACCCGTAGGCGAGATCGAGGATCTCGTTGTCGTCGGCAACACGCTGGCGTCGTACATTCTTTCCGTCGGCGGTTTCCTCGGAATGGGAACCCACTATGTCGCGGTCAGCCCGAATTCCATCGCCATCACCTGGAATGAAGCCGACAAAAAGTGGAATGCCCGGATCAACGCAACGAAGGATCAGCTGAAGGCTGCGCCCCAGTTCAAATACGAAGGCCGCTTCGCCAAATAGCGCTCTGCTAGTTGCTCGGCATGGCCCCGCTGACTCCGGTTGGCGGGGCTCTCTTTTGGGCCCGCCGCGGGCCAAAGCCCGCAGTCGATCGCGTCGGATTAATATCGGGAAGATGTGCCACGCAGGTGGCCGTCACGGATCACATTCGACAGAAGCGAGCCCGTTCGGCAGCGATCGCCCGGAGGGCGTCGTGAGACCGTCGCAGCAAAAGCCCTAGGTCGGCGGTATTCCGGCCAAGGGACGGGCGTCGGGGAGGAACTGGCCTGTTTCACTGGGAGCGCTGAACGAAGGCGGAGCGTCGATTGGGCGCCCCGGGAACGGCAGGCGTCGCGCAGCGTTGAATTGGCCAATGAGTGCGGTGCCGCTTCTGGCGCCGCCGAGCCGGGCAATTCAAGGAGAGTGGCTGATGAAGGGGACCAAGCAATCCAAACCGGGAAATGCCGGTGAAACACATCAGACCGCAACGGGGCGTGAACAGCGGATCACGACGAACCATGGCGTACCGGTCAGCGACAACCAGAACTCGCTCCGGGCCGGCTCACGAGGTCCTAGCCTCCTTGAAGACTTTGTGCTGCGCGAAAAAATCCAGCACTTCGATCACGAGCGCATCCCCGAGAGGATCGTGCACGCACGGGGTTCGGCGGCCCATGGATTCTTCGAGCTCACGGATTCGCTTGAGGAATTCCCTCGCGCCAGGATCCTTACCGAAGTCGGAGCGAAGACCGAGGTTTTCACCCGCTTTTCGACCGTGGCGGGTGGCGCCGGATCGGTCGACACCCCACGGGACGTTCGGGGTTTCGCGGTCAAATTCTATACGAAGGAAGGCAACTGGGACCTCGTTGGCAACAACATCCCGGTGTTCTTCATCCAGGACGCGATCAAATTTCCTGACCTGATTCACGCGGTCAAAATGGAAGCCGATCGGGGCTATCCGCAGGCGGCGAGCGCCCATGACACTTTCTGGGATTTCGTCAGCCTCATGCCTGAAGCAACGCACATGATCATGTGGGCGATGTCAGACCGCGCGATCCCCCGATCCTACCGCATGATGGAAGGTTTCGGGGTCAACACGTTCCGCCTGCTGAACGACCGTGACGAAGCTACGTTCGTCAAGTTCCATTGGCGTCCCAAGCTTGGGACGCAATCGACTTGCTGGGATGAGGCAGTCAAGATTGCAGGTGCCGACCCCGACTACCATCGTCGCGATCTGTATGAAGCGATTGCTGCGGGCGACTTCCCTGAATGGGAATTCGGGGTCCAGCTCCTAAGTCAGAAGGATGCTGATGCATTGCCCTTCGACATCCTGGACGCAACGAAGCTGATCCCGGAAGAGCTCGTGCCAGTCCGGATGGTGGGCCGAATGGTTCTCAATCGGAACCCCGAAAACTTCTTCGCCGAAACCGAGCAAGCCGCATTTCTTCCGACCAATATGCCGCCCGGCATCGACGTTTCCGAGGACCCCTTGCTGCAGGGGAGGTTGTTTTCCTATCAGGACACGCAGCTATCGCGTTTGGGTACGGTGAATTTCCACCAGATTCCGATCAATCGGGCGAAGGGGTGCCCTTTCCAGAACCTCCAGCGCGATGGCCAGATGCAGACGCAGGTCTTCGCCGGCCGCGCCAACTACGAGCCCAACAGCCTGAATGAAGCGGACGAGGAGAGCGGGCCTCGTGAAGACCCACGCGGTGGCTTTCGAACATTTGCCAAGGACCTCGATGGAGCGAAGGTTCGGCTCCGCGCCGAGAGCTTCGCCGACCACTATTCACATGCTCGGCTTTTTTTCCGCTCACAGACGGAGATTGAACAGGCCCACATCGCCAGCGCTCTGGCTTTCGAGTTGTCGAAGGTCGCTCTGGAGCACGTCCGAGTGCGCATGCTTTCCAATTTGCGGAATGTCGACGAAACCCTGGCCAA
>JAEXUU010000066.1 GCA_023452965.1 Pseudomonadota bacterium
CGTGAAGAAACTGCGATAAGACAAAGACTTGGAGCAATTCCGCGATTCGGAGAATCGCGGAATTGCTCTAGTCGCGTTGGGGCAGCCTTCCGCCGATCGAGAGGGTGATCTCGTCGGCGGCGCGGCGGACGATGGGGCCGTAGTCCTCGAGCTTGCGCGGGGTCACCCGGACCGACGGTCCGGAGATGGAGACGCCAGCGATCGCCTCGGCATGCTCGTTGAAGATCGGGGCGGCGACGCAGCGCATGCCCAGCGAGCGCTCCTCGTCGTCGAGCGCCCAGCCGCGCCGGCGCCCCTCCGCCAATTCCCGCAGGAAGCGAGCGAGGTCGGTGATCGTATGATCGGTGAAGCGTTCGAGGCGCCGCAGGGCGCAGATCTGGCGGGCCCGGTGCTCGGGGAATTCCGCCAGCAGCGCCTTGCCGACGCCCGAGGCATGCATCGCGCCGCGGCTGCCTGCCCGGAAGAAGGCCCGCAGCGTGTCGTGGCTTTCGACCTGCGAGATGAACACCACCTCGCCATTGTCCTCGATGCCGAGATTGACGGTCTCGCCGGTCGCCTCCATCAGCGCATGCATGGCGGCGCGTCCCATGCTCGCGACGCGGCGATTGCGCAGGAAGGCCGAGCCGGTCTTGAAGGCGCCGACCCCGACCAGCCAGATGCCGCGCTCCATGTCGTGCTGGACGTAGGTGCGGCTCTCCAGGGTCAGCAGGATGCGATGCACGGTGGAGGCCGAGACGCCCGAGCGGCGGCTGAGCTCGCTGAGCGTCAGCCCGTCTTCCTCGGCCAGGATCTCGAGCAGCGTCAGCCCGCGATCGAGCGCCTGCACCGCCCCGCCGACGACCGCCGCCTTCAGTGAGCGTGGTCGCCCGCGTCCCTTGCGTTGCTCGATCGCGCTCATGCGCGCCTCCATGATTTCCAGCTCGCAAGCATGAGAGCACAGGCGGGCTGCCATGGCGAATTCAAAGCGAAATGATTTTTCGAGTTTCTGATCGGCGATGACATGATTAAAGGTAATAAACTGATATAAAACAGATAATTGTATTTTAGAGGAGTATGAAAAAATATTCTGAAATAAATTGACGGTCGCCGTAAACTGGCATTTGGTATGCCAATAACGGTTTTCTCGCGGGAGAACAGGCATGCCGAAAATGCGAGCTGTCGAGGCTGCGGTCAGGGTTCTGGAGCGCGAAGGCGTGACCCAGGCGTTCGGCGTGCCGGGCGCGGCGATCAACCCGCTCTATGCCGCCCTGAAGAGCCGCGGCTCGATCCACCATATCCTGGCGCGCCATGTCGAGGGCGCCTCGCATATGGCCGAGGGTTATACCCGGGCCAAGGCCGGGAATATCGGCGTCTGCATCGGTACCTCCGGCCCGGCCGGCACAGACATGATCACCGGGCTCTATTCGGCCGGCGCCGATTCCATCCCGATCCTCTGCATCACCGGCCAGGCGCCGCGCGCCCGGCTCTACAAGGAGGATTTCCAAGCCGTCGACATCGAGGCGATCGCCAAGCCGGTGACCAAATGGGCGGTGACGGTGCGCGAGCCGGCGCTGGTGCCGCGCGTCTTCCAGCAGGCTTTCCACATCATGCGCTCGGGCCGCCCCGGCCCGGTGCTAATCGACCTGCCGGTCGATGTGCAGATGGCCGAGATCGAGTTCGACGACGAGACCTATGAGCCGCTGTCGGTCTACAAGCCGGCCGCCTCGCGCCGCCAGATCGAGAAGGCGATGGCGATGCTGGCTGCCGCGGAGCGGCCATTGATCGTCGCCGGTGGCGGCGTCATCAACGCCGATGCCTCGGAACTCCTGGTCGAGTTCGCCGAACTGACCGGCGTCCCGGTGGTGCCGACGCTGATGGGCTGGGGCGCGATCCCCGACGACCATCCGCTGATGGCGGGCATGGTCGGGCTGCAGACCAGCCACCGTTACGGCAATGCGACGATGCTCGCTTCGGACTTCGTGCTCGGCATCGGCAATCGCTGGGCCAACCGGCATACGGGCTCGATCGAGACCTACACCAGAGGGCGCAAATTCGTTCATGTCGATATCGAGCCGACCCAGCTCGGCCGCGTCTTCGACCCGGATTTCGGCATCGTCTCGGACGCCAAGGCGGCGCTGGAGCTCTTCGTTGCCGTCGCGCGCGAGCAGGAAGGCAGGGGGCAGCTCAGGAACCGCAGCGCCTGGGCAAACGAATGCCTCGGCCGGCGCGAGACAATGGGGCGCAAGAGCCATTTCGACGAGGTGCCGCTGAAGCCCCAGCGGGTCTATGAGGAGATGAACGAGGCCTTCGGCCGCGACGTCTGCTACGTCTCGACCATCGGCCTGTCGCAGATCGCCGGCGCCCAGTTCCTGCACGTCTACAATCCGCGACACTGGATCAATTGCGGCCAGGCCGGCCCGCTCGGCTGGACCCTGCCGGCGGCGCTCGGCGTGCGCGCCGCCGACCCCGAGCGCGAGATCGTGGCGCTCTCGGGCGATTACGACTTCCAGTTCCTGATCGAGGAGCTGGCCGTCGGGGCGCAGTTTAACCTGCCCTACATCCACATCGTCGTGAACAACTCCTATCTCGGCCTGATCCGCCAGGCACAGCGCGCCTTCGACATGGATTTCCAGGTTGGGCTCGCCTTCGAGAACGTCAATGCGCCCGATCTCGGCGGCTATGGCGTCGACCATGTCGCCGTCGCCGAAGGGCTTGGCTGCAAGGCGATCCGGGTCAAGAGCCCGAACGAGTTCAAGGCGGCCTTCGCCCAGGCCAGGGCCTGGCTCGCGGAATACCGGGTTCCGGTGGTGATGGAGTTCATCCTGGAGCGGGTCACCAACATCGCGATGGGCGCCGAGATCGACAATGTCGTCGAGTTCGAGGCGGTGCTCGACCTGCCGCTGCCCGAGCCCGAGCTGCAGCCCGCCCAGTAAGCCGACCGGCCAAAGCCATCAGGGAAGAGACCCATGCCTCGCTTCGCCGCCAATCTGACGATGCTCTTCAACGAACTGCCCTTCCTGGAGCGCTTCCAGGCGGCGGCGGAGGCCGGCTTCCACGGCGTCGAGTACCTGTTCCCCTATGGCTACGACAAATACGAGCTCGCCGAGCGGCTGGAGCGCTGGCAGCTGACGCAGGTCCTGCATAATCTGCCCGCCGGCGACTGGGCGGCCGGGGAACGCGGCATCGCGATCCTGCCGGACCGGATCAGCGAGTTCCAGCACGGCCTGTTCCAGGCGATCGACTACGCCATCAAGCTGGGCTGCAGGCAGGTCAACTGCCTCGCCGGCATCGCGCCGCAAGGCGCCGAGCCCGCCAGACTTCACGAGACCCTGGTCAACAATCTGCGCTTTGCCGCCCATGAACTGGCGCAGGAGGGCATCGCGCTCTTGGTCGAGCCGATCAACACGCGCGACATGCCCGGCTTCTTCCTGAACAGCACCGCGCAGGCGCTGAAGCTGCTCGAAGACGTCGATTCCACCAATGTCTTCCTGCAGTACGACGTCTATCACATGCAGGTCATGGAGGGTGATCTGGCGCGGACGATCGAGGCCAATCTCGACCGGATCGGCCATATCCAGATCGCTGACAATCCCGGCCGCAACGAGCCCGGCACCGGCGAGATCAACTTCCCCTTCCTGTACCGGCATCTCGACGCCATCGGCTACGCCGGCTGGGTCGGCTGCGAATACAAGCCGGCGCGCGAGACGCGCGAAGGCCTCTCCTGGCTGCCCGCGACGACGCTTGCCGCCTGACCGGAACACGGACGAACGACGCGCGAAACGGCAGGTAGCGACATGATGGATATCGGCTTCATCGGACTGGGGATCATGGGGCGCCCGATGGCGGAGCGTCTGCTAGCCGCCGGCCATCGGCTGCATGGTTCCAGCCACCACAAGCCGGTGGCTCAGGACCTCGTCGAGAGGGGCGCGGTCGTCCATGCGACGCCGAAAGCGGTCGCGGCGGCGAGCGAGATCGTCTTCCTGATGCTCCCCGACACACCGCAGGTCGAGGACGTCCTTTTCTCGGCCGAGGGCATCGCCGCCGGCCTGTCGGCCGGCAAGGTCGTGGTCGACATGAGCTCGATTTCGCCGATGGCGACCAAGGAGTTCGCGCAGAGGATCGAGAGGGGCGGCGGCGCCTATCTCGACGCGCCGGTCTCCGGCGGAGAGGTCGGGGCCAAGGCGGCCAGCCTGACGATCATGGTCGGCGGACCGGAAGCGGCCTTCGCCCGGGTGAAGCCGCTCTTCGAGCTGATGGGCAAGAACATCACGCTGGTCGGCGGCAATGGCGACGGCCAGACCACCAAGGTCGCCAACCAGATCATCGTCGCGCTGACCATCGAGGCTGTCGGCGAGGCCTTGCTCTTCGCGTCCAAGGCCGGCGCCGACCCGGGCAAGGTGCGCCAGGCGCTGATGGGCGGCTTCGCCTCCTCGAGGATTCTCGAGATCCATGGCGAGCGCATGATCAAGCGGACCTTCAACCCCGGCTTCCGCATCGGGCTGCACCAGAAGGATCTGAACCTCGCGCTGCAGAGCGCGCGCTCGCTCGGCGTGTCGCTGCCGAACACCGCGACGGCGCAGGAACTGTTCAACGCCTGCGCTGCCCATGGCGGCAAGGACTGGGACCATTCGGCGATGGTGCGGGCGCTGGAAATCATGGCGAACCACGAGGTCGCGAGCTCATAGCCAAGGAAAGGGGAGGCCCATGAAGATCTGCATCTACGGCGCCGGCGCGATCGGCGGCTATATGGGCGTGATGCTCAAGCGCGGCGGGCTCGATGTGTCGCTCGTCGCACGCGGCGCGCATCTGGAAGCGATCAAGGCCAGGGGCCTGACCCTCGTCACCAAGACCGAGACGATCACCGAGCGGATGCCGGCGAGCCGGGACCCGCGCGATCTCGGCCATCAGGACGTGGTGATCGTCGCGCTCAAGGCCCATCAGGCCTGGGAGGCGGCGGAGGAGCTGAAGCCGTTGCTCGGGCCGGACACCGCCGTCGTCACCGCCCAGAACGGTGTGCCTTGGTGGTATTTCTACGGGCTGGATCACCCCTATGCCGATCTGCGCCTGCGCAGCGTCGATCCAGGTGATCGGCAATGGCACGCGATCGGTCCGGAGCGCGTCATCGGCTGCACGGTCTACCCGGCGACCGAGATCACCGAGCCGGGCGTGATCAGGCACATCTATGGCGACCAGTTCGGGCTTGGCGAGCCCAACCGCCAGGAGAGCGAGCGGCTGACGCGCTTCGCCGATGCGCTCGCCGCCGGCGGCATGAAGCCGAGGCTCTTCACCGATATCCGGGACGATATCTGGCTGAAGCTCTGGGGCAATCTCTGCTTCAACCCGATCTCGGCGCTGACCCATGCGACGCTCGACATCGTCGCGACCGATCCCGGTACGCGCGCGCTCGCCCGCAAGATGATGCTGGAGGCAAAGCAGATCGGCGAAAGGCTCGGCGCCCGCTTCCGTGTCGATGTCGAGCGCCGGATCGACGGCGCGGCCGGCGTCGGCGCCCATCGCACCTCCATGCTCCAGGATCTGGAGAAGGGACGTCCGCTCGAGATCGATGCCCTGCTCGGCGCCGTGCAGGAGATGGGACACCTCGTCGAGATCCCGACGCCCTATATCGACGCCGTGCTCGGCCTCGTGCAGCAGGCGGCGAGCGTAAAGGGGCTCTATCCGACCTTTCCGCCCGAGGCTTTTGCGACGAAGGCGCCGCAGGGAACGCGGGCATTGCCGCTGCCCGAGCTGGCGGCGTCCTGAGGCCGGAGGAGATACGAGCGATGTCGACGATCACGGCAATCCGGCGGACGGCGCGGGCGGTACCCGTAAACGCGCCGTCGCACTGGCTGCGCTTCATACATGGCGGGCGCGAGGGCTTCGGCCGGCTGGAGGGGCAGCGGATCGCGGTCCATCGAGGCGACATGTTCGCGGAGGCGCAGCCCACGGGCGAGACCATGGCGCTCGCCGAGGTCGCGCTGCTGGCGCCGACGCGGCCATCCAAGATCATCGCCCTGTGGAACAACTTCCACGCGCTCGCCGCGAAGCTGTCCAATCCCGTGCCGGCGGAGCCGCTCTATCTGATGAAGGCTCCGTCCTGCGTGGCGGCACCGGGCGCGACGATCCCGCGGCCGCCATCCTATGCCGGCAAGGTGGTCTATGAAGGGGAACTCGGCATCGTCATCGGCCGGCGCTGCAGCGCTGTCAGCCCCGACGAGGCCGGCGCCTTCATCTTCGGCTGTACCTGCGTCAACGATATCACGGCGCTGGACCTGATCGCCGCCGACCCGACCTTTCCGCAATGGGTGCGGGCCAAGAGCTTCGACGGCTTTTGCCCCTTCGGGCCGGTGGTGACGAGTGGCCTCGACCTGCGCGAACTGACGGTTCGCACTCTGTTGAACGGCCAGGAGCGCCAGAACTACCCGGTCGCCGACATGGTCTTCCAGCCACATGAGCTGGTCAGCCGGCTCTCCCACGACATGACGCTGCTGCCTGGGGACCTGATCTGCTGCGGCACCTCGCTCGGCGTCGGCACCATGAAGGAGCCGGTCAACCGGGTCGAGGTCGCGATCGAGGGGATCGGCACTTTGACCAACAGCTTCGTGCAGGGCGGCTGAGCGAGGCGTCTCAGTCGAAGATGTCGGCGTGCTGGTCGACGAAGGCCGCGAGGCCCAGCGTGTGGTCGCGCGACAGGCGCTCGGCGAGGGCGACGTCGCGGCGTTCGAGCGCCTCGATGATCTGCAGATGGTCGACGATGGAGCGGCTGGCGCGGTCCTCGCGCCCGATCGTCATCTGGCGGATGCCGCGCACATGCAGCAGCAGATTGTCGGTCATCTCGACGAGCAGCTGCGACTTGCTCAGCCCGATCAGCGTCTGGTGGAAGACGAGATTGGCCGACGAGTACTCGCCGACATGGTCGGACGGCCTGTGGGCCTCGTCGAAGGCTTTGAAGAGCGTACGAAGCTTGGCGATCTCGGCATCGTTGGCCCGCTCCACGGCGAGGCGTGCGGCCATGCTCTCCAGCGCCGCCCAGGCCTGGATCATCTCGACGATCTCGCTCTTGGTCTTCTTCAGCACCATGATGCCGCGACGCGGCATCGACTTCACCAGCCCCTCCTGCTCCAGCATGGCGACGGCCTCGCGCACCGGGGTGCGGCTGACGCCGAGCTGCTCGGAGAGCTGGCGCTCGTCGATCCAGGTCGGCTCGGGCGAGGCGTAGATGTCCATGGTGATGATCGCCTGCTTCAGCGCGGCATAGACCTTGGTCTTGAAGGTCTCCTCCGGAGCGAAGCGCTTCAGCGCAAGGCCCTGGGTCGCGGCGGCGAGAGTGGTATTGGCGCTGGGGGCTTTCACGGTCGCGGCTCCTGCATCGCTGCAGCGCATAACGCCGTGAGCGCGCCACGTCCATGCAGGAGGTGAGGTTGGCTGCCCCTGCGGCAGCCAAAAATGAGGCCCGCGACCTTGATGGACACGGGCTCTCAGTCAGGAGGAGGCCGGATCCGCCGGTTGTCCGGCGGCTATAACGGGTTTGCCTGGGGCGCGAAGGAGACCGTCGGGAATCAGAAGGACCACTCGATCTCGGCGCAGCGCTTCTTGACGCCGACCTCGCCGTTGAGCAGCTCCACCAGCGTTTTTCCAAGGCGTGCCGGCGACGGCGAGACCCGGATGCCGGCGGCCTCCATGGCGGCGATCTTGTCTTCCGCGCCGCCCTTGCCGCCGGAGATGATCGCCCCCGCATGGCCCATGCGGCGGCCGGGGGGCGCCGTGCGGCCGGCGATGAAGCCGACCATCGGCTTGGATCGCCCGCGCTTGGCTTCGTCCCTGATGAACTGGGCCGCCTCTTCCTCGGCCGAGCCGCCGATCTCGCCGATCATGATGATCGTCTCGGTCGCGGGGTCGGCGAGGAACATTTCGAGCATGTCGATGAACTCGGTGCCCTTGACCGGGTCGCCGCCGATGCCGACGGCCGTGGTCTGGCCGAGGCCCTCGCATGAGGTCTGGAATACCGCCTCATAGGTCAGCGTGCCGGAGCGCGAGACGATGCCGACCGAGCCGGGCTTGAAGATGTTCGCCGGCATGATGCCGATCTTCGACTCGCCGGCAGTGACGACGCCCGGGCAGTTCGGCCCGATCAGCCGAGACTTCGAGCCGCTCAGCATGCGCTTGACGCGGACCATGTCGAGCACCGGGATGCCCTCGGTGATGCAGACGATCAGCGGGACCTCGGCGTCGATCGCCTCGCAGATCGCATCCGCCGCGCCCGGAGGCGGCACATAGATGACGGACGCCGCTGCCCCTGTCTTCGCCCTGGCTTCCGCTACGGTGTTGAAGACCGGCAGGCCGAGATGGCTCTGGCCGCCTTTCCCGGGGGCGACGCCGCCGACCATCTTGGTGCCGTAGGCGATCGCCTGTTCGGAGTGGAAGGTGCCATTCTTGCCGGTGAAGCCCTGGCAGATGACCTTGGTGTTCTTGTCGATCAGGATGGACATGCTCGTTCCCCCTCACGTCTTGCGCACGGCGGCGACGATCTTTTGCGCCGCGTCGTCGAGGTCATCGGCCGGGATGACGTTGAGCCCGGAGGATCGGATGATCGCCTTGCCCTGCTCGACGTTCGTTCCCTCCAGCCGCACCACCAGCGGCACTTCGAGGCCGACCGTCTTCACCGCCGCGATGACGCCGCGGGCGATGACGTCGCACCTCATGATGCCGCCGAAGATGTTGACCAGGATGCCTTTCACATTCGGATCGGCGGTGATGATCTTGAAGGCCGCCGTGACCTTCTCCTCGGAGGCGCCGCCGCCGACATCGAGGAAGTTCGCGGGGCTTTCGCCGTAGAGCTGGATGATGTCGAGTGTCGCCATGGCGAGCCCGGCGCCGTTGACCATGCAGCCGATCGTGCCGTCGAGCGCGATATAGGCGAGGTCGTGTTTGGAGGCCTCGATCTCCTTGGCGTCCTCCTCCGTCTCGTCGCGCAGATTGTAGACGTCCGGGTGCCGGTAGAGGGCGTTGTCGTCGAACGAGATCTTGGCGTCGAGGCAGCGCAGCTTGCCGTCCTTGGTGACGATCAGCGGGTTGATCTCGAGCATCGCCATGTCCTTGCCGAGGAAGGCGGCATAGATCTGGCCGAGAACGCTCGCAGCCTGCTTGGCCTGGTCGCCGCTGAGGCCGAGGGCCTTGGCGACGGTGCGGCCGTGATGCGGCATGATGCCGGTCGCCGGATCGACCGAGAAGGTCTTGATCTTCTCGGGCGTGTCATGGGCCACCTTCTCGATGTCCATGCCACCCTCGGTCGAGACCACGAAGGCGACGCGCGAGGTCTCGCGGTCGACCAGCGCCGAAAGGTAGAACTCCTTGGCGATGTCCGAGCCGTCCTCGATGTAGAGGCGGTTGACCTGCTTGCCGGCCGGGCCGGTCTGCGCCGTCACCAGCGT
>JAEXUU010000151.1 GCA_023452965.1 Pseudomonadota bacterium
ATCTCGGCCATCTCAACAGCATCCGCAAATCCGATCCGAAGACCGGCTTCACGGTGGTGGCACGCGGCCGCGATCTGCCCAATGACGTGATGATCGCCAGCCCGAAGGTCAAGCCGGAGGTGCTCGCCAAGGTCCGCAAGACCTTCCTCGACAATGGCCAGGAGCTGATGAAGGCCGTCGTCTCCGAGACCGACGACAACAAGAAGTTCGCCGGCGGCGTCTTCCTGCCGGAGATCAAGGACAGCGACTACGACTATGTCCGCTCGATCTACCAGACCATCGGCATCACCGAGTTCAACAAGTTCATCGAGTGATGCCGCAGAGCGCGCAGACCTTGCCGACGGCGGACGCAGCAGCGCCCGTCGTCGCCATTTCCGGCCTCGCCAAGAGTTTTGGCACGCGCCGGATCATCGGCGGGCTCGACCTCGCCATCCCGCAGGGTGAGGCCCTGGCGCTGATCGGCGCCAACGGCACCGGCAAGTCGACCCTGCTGCGCATGATCGTGCGGCTCGCCGAGGCCGATGCCGGCACGATCTCGGTGCTGGGCGAGACGGTCGGCAGCCTGCGCGGCGCGGCGCTGAAGCGCTTCCGGGCCCGGGTCGGCGTCGTCTTCCAGAAGCACAACCTGGTTTCGCGGCTGAGCGCGCTCAGCAATGTCGTGCACGGCGTGCAGTCGCGCCGCTCCGGCCCGCGCACCTGGACGCAGGCTCTCGCCCCGGCCGAGATCCGCGACGAGGCGATGGCCTGCCTCGCCGCCGTAGGCCTCGCCGACAAGGCGATGCAGCGCGCGGATTCGCTCTCGGGCGGCCAGTCGCAGCGCGTCGCGATCGCCCGCATGCTGATGCAGCGGCCGCAGATCGTGCTAGCCGACGAGCCGATGCCAGCCTCGATCCGCGCGCCGGGCGCGAGGTGATGGAGTTGCTGTTCCGGCTGACCCGGGACAAGGGGCTCACCCTCGTCTTCGTCTCGCACCACATGGCGCACGCGCTGCGCTTCGCCGACCGCATCGTAGGCCTCGGCAACGGCGGGATCGCACTGGACCGGCGCGCCCTGCACTGCAACGAGGCGGAGCTCGCCGCCTTCTTCGAGGAGCCGGCCGAAGCGGAGCCGGCGGCGCAACCTGTTCCGGTGTTCGCATGAGCCTGCAATCCACTCCGCACGGCCTCCATGCCGGCGACCGCTTCGCGCGGCCGAGCGCCGCCGCCTTCATGGGCTGGTTCCTGGCGCTGGCACTGCTGCTCTGGTCGTTCAGCGGCTCCGAGCTCTCGGCCGAGAAGCTCGTGCGCGGCCTGCCCTATATGGGCAACATCCTCTCGCGGATGTTCCCGCCCGATCTCGCCAGGCTCGACAGCATCCTCGCCTCGCTGGCGACGACCTTTCAGATGGCGGTCTCGGGCTGCGTGCTCGGATTGATCCTGAGCTTTCCGCTCGCCGTGCTCGCGGCGGAAGGCCTGTCGCCGCACCCCATCATCCGTGTACTGACGCGCGGGCTGATCGCCCTGTTCCGCACCGTGCCGGACCTGATCTGGGCGCTGTTCTTCGTGATCGCGGTGGGCCTCGGCCCAGCTGCCGGCGTGCTGGCGCTGATGGTCGACACGATCGGCTATGCCGGGCGCTTCTTCGCCGAGGCGATGGAAGAGACCGACAAGGGCCCGCGCGAGGCGCTCTCGACCATCGGCGCGAACCGGACCGGACTGATCTTCTCGGCGGTGGTGCCGAACGCGATGCCGTCCTTCATCGCGACCTCGCTGTTCTGCGTCGAGAAGGCGACGCGTGCCTCGGTCGTGCTCGGGCTGGTCGGCGCCGGCGGCATCGGCGTCGAGCTCAAGGTCGCCTTCGACCTGTTCGACTACGACACGGCGCTGACCATCATCCTCGCGATCTTCGCGCTGGTCGTCGCGGTCGAGCAGATCGGTGGCTATCTCCGGCGCCGGATCATCTGAGGGACTGGCTGCCGGCACGGATCTACCGGCCGGCGCCGGCCTTCAGCCGGCCAGAATGGCGACGCCGGCAAGGACCAGCCCGCCGCCCGCGACACGCGCGAGGACAGGAGCATGCTGCGCGAGCCGGGCCGCGAGGACGAGGCCGGCGCCGTGCAGCGCGGCCGTGGCGATGATGAAGCCGGCGGCATAGGCGAAGCCGCTGGCGTTCTCAGGCAGCTCCGCCCCATGTGCGAAGCCGTGGAAGATCGCGAAGATGCCGCAGGCGAGCGCGCCCGCCGCCAGCGGCGGCGAGGCCTTGAGCGCGATGGCGAGCCCGAGGATGACGATCGAGACCGCGATGCCGATTTCGGCGCCGGGCAGTTCGCCGCCGGCCATGGCCCAGGCGCCGGCCAGCGCCATCGTCGCCACGAAGGCGACGGGATAGGCGATGCGCGCTTTGCCGCCGACGAGCCCGGCCCAGAGGCCGACCGCCACCATGGCCAGGACGTGATCGAGCCCGGTCAGCGGGTGCAGCAGCCCCTGCGCCAGCCCCTCGACGGAGCCGACGCCGGTATGAGCCAGCGCCGGGGCCGCAACGCCCGTCAGCAGAAGCGTCAATGCCACGGCCATGCCTCTCGCCATCGTCCTGCGTGCCATCGTCTCAAATCCCTCAGCCTCGCGCCGTGGCCTTGAGCCCTCCGGCGGTCTCGATGAAATCGACCACCTGCTCGACGCCGTCCCCCGCCCGCGTATTGGTGAAGGCGAAAGGCCGCTTGCCGCGCATGGTCCGCGAATCGCGATCCATCACTGCAAGATCCGCGCCGACATGCGGGGCGAGGTCGGTCTTGTTGATGACGAGCAGGTCGGAGCGGGTGATGCCCGGCCCGCCCTTGCGCGGGATCTTCTCGCCGGCCGCGACGTCGATGACATAGATCGTCAGGTCGGCGAGCTCGGGCGAGAAGGTGGCGGCGAGGTTGTCGCCGCCGGATTCGATCAGGATCAGGTCGAGCGCGGGGAACCGGCCCCGCATCTCGGCGACCGCGGCGAGGTTGATCGAGCAGTCCTCACGGAGCGCGGTGGGCGGGCAGCCGCCGGTCTCGACGCCCATGATCCGCTCCTCGGGCAGCGCCCCGGAGACGGTGAGGATGCGCGCATCCTCCTTGGTGTAGATGTCATTGGTGATGGCGGCGATCTCGTAGCGGTCGCGCATGCGCTTGCAGAGAGCCTCCATCAGCGCCGTCTTGCCGGAGCCGACCGGGCCGCCGATGCCGACCCGCAAAGGG
>JAEXUU010000766.1 GCA_023452965.1 Pseudomonadota bacterium
CCGGGTCGGTCAGGTAGGCGGAGGCGATCTCGCGGATCGGCTTCGGCATGGTCGCCGAGAAGAGCAGCGTGTGGCGCTCCTTCGGGATCAGGGTCGCGATGCGGCGCAGCGCATGGATGAAGCCGAGGTCGAGCATCTGATCGGCCTCGTCGAGGACGAGGAACTCGATCTCGCGCAGCGAGACGGCGCGCTGGTCGACGAGGTCGAGCAGGCGGCCGGGCGTGGCGACGAGGATGTCGACATGCTGGCCGAGCGCGCGGATCTGCTTGCCGACAGGCACGCCGCCGAAGATCACCGTCGACTTCAGCGAGGTGAACTGGGCGTAGCCGCGGATATTGGCCTCGATCTGGGCCGAAAGCTCGCGCGTCGGCGACAGGATCAGCGCGCGCACCGAGCGCGGCTGCATGCGCCGCGGCTGGCCGAGCAGCCGGTGCAGCATCGGCAGCGAGAACGCAGCCGTCTTGCCGGTACCGGTCTGGGCGGCACCGAGCAAGTCACGGCCGTCGCGAATCGCAGGGATCGCCTGCGCCTGGATCGGCGTAGGCGTCTCATAACCTTCGGCCGCGAGCGCCTTGAGAAGCGGCTCGGCGAGGCCGAGGTCGGTGAATTTTGTCAAAACAGGTCTTTCCTGGACCGGCGAGCAAGGGGCGCACGTGGAGAACGGAAGCGCCGCGTCCTGCAATACTCGGTCTACGTATGAAGCTCTTTCCGCCCGGCGAACCGCTAGCCACTGCGCCGGAGGATATCGTGTCGTGGGGGCCCTTGCCCGCCTAGGGGGAGCAGGCGGGCCCCAAGGACCCGCCCGCGATATCGGTCACTCAGGCGACGGCGAGGTTGCCGGCCGAGGACTTGCCGGTCTTGCGATCGGCGATCAGCTCGTAGGAGACGACCTGACCTTCGCGCAGCTCGCGCAGGCCGGCGCGCTCGACGGCGGAGATGTGGACGAAGATGTCCTGGCCGCCGTTCTCAGGGGTGATGAAGCCGTAGCCCTTGGTGGCGTTGAACCACTTCACGGTGCCCTTGTTCATGGCATAATTCCTTACGTTTCAGATCCGCGTACCGTTGCGACCCGTCACTCGGCGCGCGGACGCCTCATCACGGACTTGTAGCGATGTGTGGTGGATCTGAATCGTGCCCGCCGACCGGATGACCCGCGCGGAGGATTGGCCAGAACCCGGCCGCATCTCGTCTTACGTGGGGCGAGGTAGCACGATTTGCAAGAATGGTCCAGCGAGGCCCGATTCCGGGCCAATCCGCCCCTTCCCGCCGCTGCGCGGGACCGGATGCGGGGGTCAGCCGATTTCCCGGACGAGGCCGACGAGCCCTCCGAGATCGGCGAGCTTGCGAAAGCGCTGCTCACCCGCCGGCTCCTCGGCATGCTCCAGCACCCAGGTCAACTCATGCGGGACATGCGCCGCCCAGGCGCCGGCGGCGAGCGCCGGAACGATGTCGGACTTCAGCGAGTTGCCGACCATCAGCGCCCGCTCGGGACCTGTCCCGTGGCGGGCGAACAGCCGCTGATAGGTCGCGACCGTCTTGTCGCTGACGATCTCGACCGCGTCGAAGAAGTCGCCGAGGCCTGACTGGGCCAGCTTGCGCTCCTGATCGAACAGATCGCCCTTGGTGATCAGCACGAGACGATAATCGCCGGCGAGCGCCGCCAAGGTCTCGGCGGCATGCGGCAAGGTCTCGACCGGATGGGCCGCCATCTCGCGGCCGGCGGCGAGGATCTCGCCGATCACGGCGGACGAGACCTGGCCGCGCGTGACGTCGATCGCCGTCTCGATCATCGAGAGCGTGAAGCCCTTGATGCCGAAGCCGTAGAAACCGAGATTGCGTTTCTCGGCCTCGAGCAGCCGGCCGGAGATCTCGGCCGCCGCGCCGTGCTCGCCGAGCAGCGCGACGAAGCGGTCCTCGGTCAGCCGGAAGAACTGCTCGTTCTGCCAGAGCGTGTCGTCGGCATCGAAGCCGATGGTGGTGAGTTTCGCGGGCATAGCGTTTCCGTCATCGCGAGGAAAACGAAGCAATCCGGCGGCGCACTCGACGAGCCCTAGATTGCTTCGCTGCTGTGCTCCTCGCAATGACGAGGAGCGTGTCAGGCGTCCTTGGCCTTGATCGCCCCCAGCGCCGCCTGCGCAGCAGCGAGGCGTGCGATCGGCACGCGGAAGGGCGAGCAGGAGACATAGTCGAGGCCGACGCTCTCGCAGAAGCCGATCGAGGCCGGGTCGCCGCCATGCTCGCCGCAGATGCCGAGCTTGATGTCGGGACGCGACTTGCGGCCGCGCTCGACCGCGATCCTGACCAGCTCGCCGACGCCTTCCTGATCGATCGTCACGAAGGGGTCGCTCGTCAGCAGGCCCCTCGCCGTATAGGAGCCGAGGAAGGACGAGGCATCGTCGCGGCTGATGCCGAGCGCCGTCTGAGTCAGGTCGTTGGTGCCGAAGGAGAAGAACTCGGCGGTCCTTGCGATCTCCTCGGCGCGAAGCGCAGCACGCGGCAGCTCGATCATGGTGCCGACCTGATACGTCAGGCTCGCCCCGGTCTCGGTGCGCACCGCGGCCGCCATCGCGTCGATGCCGGCCTTGACCAGATCGAACTCCGGCGAGCCGATCACCAGCGGCACCATCACCTCCGGGATCACCGGCTTGCCGGTCTCCCGCGCCGCGATCACCGCGGCCTCGAAGATGGCGCGCGCCTGCATCTCGGCGATCTCGGGATAGGCCACGGCGAGGCGGACGCCACGGAATCCGAGCATCGGGTTGAACTCGTGCAGCTCGGCGGCCCGGCGCTTCAGCTTGTCGATGGTCGTGCCCATCGCGGCCGCGACCTCGGCGATTTCCTCGTCGCTATGCGGCAGGAACTCGTGCAGCGGCGGATCGAGCAGGCGGATCGTCACCGGCAGGCCGTGCATGATGGTGAAGAGCTCGACGAAGTCCTGGCGCTGCATCGGCAGGAGCTTGGCGAGCGCCGTGCGCCGGCCGGCCTCTTCCTCGGACAGGATCATCTCGCGCATGGCGAGGATGCGGCCCGCGTCGAAGAACATGTGCTCGGTGCGGCAAAGGCCGATGCCCTCGGCGCCGAACTCGCGGGCGGTCCTGGCGTCGCGCGGGGTCTCGGCATTGGCGCGGACTTTCAGGCGCCGGACGTTGTCGGCCCAGCCCATCAGCGTCTTGAACTCCTCGGAGAACTCCGGCTGCTGCATCTTGACCTCGCCGAGCAGGACCTGGCCGGTCGAGCCGTCGATGGTGACGAAGTCGCCGGACTTCAGCGTGGTCGGGCCGACGCTCATCGTCGCCTTGGCGTAGTCGACGCGGATCTGGCCGGCGCCGGAGACGCAGGGCTTGCCCATGCCGCGCGCCACGACCGCCGCATGCGAGGTCATGCCGCCGCGCGTGGTCAGGATGCCCTCGGCAGCGTGCATGCCGTGGATGTCCTCAGGCGAGGTCTCGACCCGCACGAGGATGCATTTGCGCCCGGCCTTCTTCGCCGCCTCGGCGGCCTCGGAAGTGAAGACGATCTCGCCGGCGGCGGCGCCGGGCGAGGCCGGCAGGCCGGTGGTCAGCACGCGGCGCTCGGCCTTGGCGTCGATGGTCGGGTGCAGGAGCTGGTCGAGCGCGCCGGGCTCGATGCGGCCGACAGCCTCCTTCTCGGTGATCAGGCCCTCGCGGGCGAGATCGACCGCGATGCGCAAGGCCGCCTTGGCGGTGCGCTTGCCGGACCTCGTCTGCAGCATCCAGAGCTTGCCCTCCTGGATGGTGAATTCCATGTCCTGCATGTCACGGTAGTGCTTTTCGAGGATGCCATAGATGCGGCAGAGCTCGGCATAGGCCTCCGGCATCGCCTTCTCCATCGAAGGCTTGTCGGAGCCCGCGGCGATCTTGGCGGCCTCGGTGATGTCCTGCGGGGTGCGGATGCCGGCGACGACGTCCTCGCCCTGCGCGTTGATCAGGAACTCGCCGTAAAGCTCGTTCTCGCCGGTCGAAGGGTTGCGGGTGAAGGCGACGCCGGTCGCCGAGGTCTCGCCCATATTGCCGAAGACCATCGACTGGACGTTGACCGCCGTGCCCCAGGCGGCCGGGATGTCGTTGAGCTCGCGATATTTGATGGCGCGGTTGTTCATCCAGGAGGAGAACACGGCGCCGACGGCGCCCCAGAGCTGCTGCTCGGGCTCCTGCGGGAACGCGCTGCCAAGCTCCTTCTGAACGATCGCCTTGTACTTGCCGACAAGGCTCTTCCAGTCATCGGCCGAGAGCTCGGTGTCGAGCTGGTAGCCCTTGCGCTCCTTGTAGTCCTCGAGCGCTTCCTCGAAATGGCCGTGATCGACGTCGAGCACGACGTTCGAATACATGGTGATGAAGCGACGGTAGCTGTCCCAGGCGAAACGAGCATCGCCCGAGGCCTGCGCCACCGCCTCGACGGTGACGTCGTTCAGGCCGAGATTGAGCACGGTGTCCATCATGCCCGGCATCGAGGCGCGCGCGCCGGAGCGCACGGAGACCAGCAGCGGATTGCTGGTGTCGCCGAACACCTTGCCGGTCAACTTGCCGACATGGTCCAGCGCCTTCTCAACCTGCGACTGCAGCTCCTTCGGATAGGACTTGTCG
>JAEXUU010000351.1 GCA_023452965.1 Pseudomonadota bacterium
CTTCTGCACATTCGACTGCATGTCGCGGGCCATCTCGATGGCACGCAAGGCCGGGTCGGGGCAGGGCACGGGCGCGTTGACGAGAATCATCGCACCATCGCCGGAGAAGTTCGTCAGCGTCGCGCCATGCGCGCTGACCACTCTTTCGAGTGCGTCGTAATACTCGCCGAGCAGATGAATGACGGTCTCGGGCTCGGTGCGCGCAGAGAAGGCGGTGAAACCCCGCAGGTCGCAGAACACCACCACCGCTTCGACGCGGCGCCCGTCGAGGACGTGATCGTCGCCGCTGCGGTCGACCAGTTCGGCCACCTGCGGCGCGAGAAAGCGCTTCAGCCGGCCGATCCGTTCCGAGCGCTCCTGCGAAACCGCGAGCTCGCCCGCCATCTCGTTGAAGCGGCCCGCAAGGCGCTCCAGTTCGTCGCCCGTGGTGATCTCGATGCGGTGGTCGAACTGGCCCGCGCCGATCCTGGCGACTCCGTCTTCGAGCAGCAGGATCGGCCGAGTCATGCGCTGCGTCAGCCAGTAGGCCAGTCCTGCAGCCAGCGCAGCGCCGGCGATCAGCAGGCCCAGCGTGCGCCAGAGAGCCGCGTAGATCGGGCCGAACGCCTCGTCGACGGGCTGCGTGACGATGACGCTCCAGCCGACGGTGGAGACCGGTGCCATCGCTGCCAGCACGGTGCTTCCGGACATGTCGCGGCCGGCGATCGCCTCGCCGGGACGCGAAAGAATGGCGGCCCTTAGAGACTGGAGCGGCAGTGTCGCGGCGTCATCGGCGCGCAGCACCAGGCTGATGTCGGGATGGGCGATCAGGCGGTCCTGCTGATCGAGCACGAAAGCCTCTCCGGTGCGCCCCACCCTGATCGCGGACACCACATCCCAGATGAACTTGAGGTTGACCTCGGCGATGGCGACGCCGGCCGCCGGGCGGTTGCCGGCGACGGCCACGGTCATGAAGGGTTCCGAGCCGCGCAGAAACGTGACCGGCCCGAACCAGGCCCGCTCCTCGCGCGCCCCTTGCACGGCCGGGTTGGCGGATTGATCGTCGCCTCCCTCGACCTTGTTGAGGCCGATCCGCGATACGAACAGGCGTTCCTTCCCGGCTGCATCGACAAGGCCGAGGCTGAGGACGGCGGGGACCTGACGCAGCAGAAGCAGGGCATCGAGCCTGCGCTTCTCGTCGGCTCGCTCCGACCACGGCAACTGCACGGTCCATCTGAGCTGGTCGCGGATTCCCTCCATGAAATCCTGGATCTTCACCGCGGCCGTCCGCGCTTCGGCATCGAGCAGATCGTTCAGGGCCGCGCGTCGGTCGGCATAGCCGAACCAGGCCTCGCTGCCGCTCGCGATCACAAGCGGCACGACGACCCCCGCGAACAGGGCGAGGAAGTACCTGCGGAACAGCGATGCCCGCGGAGCGGCGAAGGGTTCGGACACGGTCTTGGCTCATCGGTCGGCGCGCCGGCCAGGTCATTCGATCAGGCGAGGCTCATTCGATCACGAGGTCGGCACTGCTCAGAAGCGAAGGCGGGAAGGACAGGTCGAGCGCCTTCGCGGCCTTGAGGTTGATGCACATCTCGACTTTCGTGACGCGCTGGACCGGAAGCTCGGAAGGCTTGGCGCCCTTGATGATGCGGCCGGCATAGATGCCGGTATGCCGGTGCGACTGCTCGAAATCGCCGCCATAGCTCATCAGGCCGCCGGCGATCGGGAAGTCGCGGGATTGCGTGATCGCGGGCATGGCATGGGCGATGGCGAGCACGGCCAGTTGCGGACTGCGATAGGCGAAATAAGGGTCGGAGCTGAAGATCAAGCCTCCTGCGCGCATCTGTGCCGCGGCGGCGAACATGGCGCCGAACTCCGGTTCGGTGCTGGCTTCGAGAATGCGCAGTTCGAGACCGAGGCTGGTTGCGGCCATCAGGAGGTTTCGCAACTGCGAATTCGCCGTGGGGCTGGCGGGGTTGATGGCGGCGGCGAACAGCTTGATGCCCGGGCGCAGCTCGCCCATGAACTCCAGCCGCTTGCGCGAGACCTCGACGCTCAGGCTGGACACGCCCGTGAGATTGCCGGCCGGCCGGGAAAGGCTGTCCACGACGCCCAGGGCGATGGGGTCGCCTCCCATCTCGAAAACCACCGGAATGGTCGATGTCGCGGATTTCGCCGCGAGCGCGACTTCGGCGCCGCCTGGCGCAACGATCACGCTCACCTGGCGATCGGCCAGTTCCCTGGCCAGTTCCGGCAGCCGGCGGTACTGGCCCTCCGCCCAGCGATACTCGACATCGACATTGCGCCCTTCCGCATAGCCGGCCTCGGCCAGCCCGGCACGGAAGGCCGCGAGGCGGCTGGCGTAACGGTCCGGCGTTTCGGAACCGAGATATCCGATCACCGGCAGCGGCTGTGCGTGGGACGGCAAAGTCCACGATGCCAGCACGCCGCCACCGAGCGCGATGACCTCGCGCCGTGTCATGCGGACAGCAGTTTCGGCCGAGCCGGAGGGCACGAAACGCAAGGCCGTCTCTCCCAACCAACATTGCCGGTCAGCGAAGGCGCTCGATCCTATCCCAGGTGCTTTGCGGCAGTATAGTAGTCCGCTCGGTCAGTAGGCTCCGGTCGCGGAACAATGACCGTCGTGGCAAGGGCCAAGAACGAGGTCTCGGTTCCCAGAGCCTGCCGCGAGGAGCGCTGCTCGCGGTCACTGGCGCTGTTCACCTGCATCGATAACGCCGACGTGCCGGAGCGAAACCGCCGCGAGCAAGGCGAGGGCGGTTACGCTCGCCGCGCTGAACATGGCGGCGGCGCTGAAGCCGGCGGTGAATGCGGCTTGCGCCTCCTCCAGCAATCCGGCGGGCAGGGGCGGTGCAACTGCCGTGGCTGCCCATAAGCTGTCGGCGACGGCCTCACGCGTCTCGTGGCCGAGCCCCTCGGGTATGCGGTCGAGCATCGTGCGGCGGTAGACCGCGGTGGCGAGGCTGCCGAGCACGGCGATCCCGAGCGATACGCCGAGGTCCTGCACGGTCTCCGACATTGCCGATGCAGAGCCGGCCTTGTCGACGGGAGCAGAGCCGACAACGAGGTCGGTCCCCAGCGCGGCGATCGTGCCGAGCCCGAGATAGGCCAGCGAGAAGCCGGCGACGACGATCGTAGCGTCAGACGTGCCGCCATCCAGATGCGCCAGCATCAGATAGCCGATGACCGACAGGCCCAGTGCTCCGGCCACGACGAAGCCCGGGCGAACATGCCGGGCGATCAACGGGGCCGTGACGCCGGCGGCGACCATGGCGAGCGCCGGCGGCCCCATCCAGAGACCGGCGACGCGCGGCGAGAAGCCGGCCACGAGCTGCAGATACTGCGTGACCAGCAGCATCGTGCCGCCGACCGCGACGAGGCCGAAGAGGAGCACGATGAGCGCGACGCTGAAGGCCCTGTTGGCGAACAGGGAAACATCGAGCAGCGGATCGGCGAGGCGTCGCTGCCGGCGCACGAACAGCACAGCGAAGACAAGTCCCATCGCGATCGCACCGAAGGGATGAAGTCCGATCCCATCCTTGGCGATCTGTTTGATGCCGTAGACCATGGGCAGCATGGCCGCGAGTGAAAGGGCGACGCTCGCAAGGTCGAGCCTGCCGGCCTGGCGCGCGCGGTATTCCGGGAGCAGCATCGGCGCGAGCAGGAGCAACAGGCCGATCACCGGTACGGCGACGAGAAACGCCGCTCCCCACCAGAAGCGCTCCAGCACAAGGCCGCCGACGACCGGACCCAGCGCCATGCCGAGCGCGAACATGGTTGCCCAGATTCCGAATCCGAGAGCGCGCTGCCGCGGGTCCACGAACATGTTGGTGATCAGCGCGAGCGTCGAGGGCATCAAGGTCGCGGCGGCCATGCCGAGCAAGGCCCGGGCCGCGATCAGCATGACCGCGCTCGTGGAGAATGCGGCGAGCACCGAGGCCACGGCAAAGGCTGCCGCACCCATCATCAGGAGCTTGCGGCGTCCGATCCGGTCGCCGAGCGTGCCCATGGTGATCAGGAAGCCCGCGATCATGAAGCCATAGGCATCCATGATCCAGAGCGCCTGCGTGCTGCTCGGTTGCAGATCGGCCGCGAGGGCCGGCAGAGCCAAATGGAGCAACGTCAGATCCAGGCCGAGCAGGATCGTCGGCAATGCCAGCAGGGCCAGCCCGAACCATGCTCGCGGGCCTGCCGTCGTCGCTGACGAAGCGGCCTCTTCGGCCGTTGCCTTTGAAAGTGGAAGATCGAAATTGTCCCGCGAAATCATGCTGCCTCCTTGTCGCGGGTCGACTTTCGAGGCAGGGTTATCCTGTTACAAGATTGCAAATTATCCTGTTACTAAAGGCAATAGCCTTGTCCGATCGCACCCTGGCGCGCACGCGAACCGAACTTTCCAACTTCCTGACAGGTCGCAGGAAAAAGCTCTCGCCGGTCGCTGCGGGGCTGCCCTTGTCCGGCCCGCGCCGCACGCCCGGCCTGCGGCGGGAGGAGGTGGCCGCGCTCGCGGGCGTCGGCCTCACCTGGTACACATGGTTCGAGCAGGGGCGCGACATCCAGGTGTCGGAGAGCTTTCTGCTCAAGGTGGCGAAGGCACTGAAGCTGGACGATGCCGAGTGCGGTCATCTCTTTCTTCTGGCGCACAGGCGACCGCCGCCGGCCGAAGCCTATCAATGGCCATCCGTCAGCCCGCTGATCCAGACCTTGCTGGATGAACTTGCCCGGCCTGCTTATGTCGCCAATCTGCGCTGGGATGTGGTTGCCTGGAACGCGGCCGCCGACGAACTGTTCGGCTTCACGGGCCGCGGGCAAGCCGAGCGCAACATCATGCGCCTGGCTTTCGCCGATCCGGAGTTCCGTCGGCGCCTTCCGCACTGGCGGGAGGAAGCGCCGAGATTGCTGGCGCAGTTTCGCTATGATCTAGCGACTGCTCCCGACGATCCGGCCATGCTTGGCCTGATCGATGAGTTGAAAAGGCTGTCCGCGGACTTTCGCCGCTGGTTCGAGCAGACGAGCACGGAGGAGTATGCTCGGGGGATCGGCGCCATCCTGAAACCGGATGGAAGCCAATCCGACTTCGCCCATGAAACGCTGATTGTGGACGAGTACCGGCACCTGAAAATGGTGATCCACTTTCAGAAGTAGCTCGTTCTCGGGGCTTCTGGTTGCCGTTCGCTTGGACGAGGTGCGAGCGGGACAGCGCTTGGGACGAATGAGAAGCTACTTCGCTCCGTCCAGCCCCATCTGCCAGAAATCGGCTTCGAGCCGCGAGGCCTTGCCGAACAGGGCGGCGAGGTCGGCGAAGCGCCGTTCGGTCATGGCACGGGCGGCGAGTTCGTCGAGATGGCGGCGGGCATCGCGGGCGACGTTCTGGAAGGCTTCGCCGGCATATTCTCCGATCCATTCGCGATAGGGGTGGCTTTCGAGTGCCGGACCGATTTCTGCGGCAAGGCGGGCACCGATCTCGGCATAGCCGATGACGCAGGGCGCCAGCGCGACATGCAGGTCGAGCAGGTCGCCGGACTGGCCGCAATCGAGCACATAGCGGGTGTAGGCGACCGTCGCCTGGTGCTCCGGCGCCGCTTCGAGCTCCTCCGGCGACAGGCCCCAGCGGCCGCAAAGCCGGACATGCAGCTCCATTTCGAGGTCGAGGAT
>JAEXUU010000373.1 GCA_023452965.1 Pseudomonadota bacterium
CGGCCCCCCTTGCCATTCCGGGGCGCCCGACGGGCGAACCCGGAACCCACGACGGGGTGCAACGTGGTGATCAGTAAGGTTCACCCAGTCGTGGGTTCCGGGTTCTCCGCTGCGCGGAGCCCCGGAATGACATATGGGTCAGCCCAGAATACCGGGCAGCTTCAGCCCCTTCTCCCGGGCGCAGTCGAGCGCGATGTCGTAGCCGGCATCGGCATGACGCATGACGCCGGTCGCGGGGTCGTTCCAGAGCACGCGCTCCAGGCGCTTGGCCGCTTCCGGCGTGCCGTCGGCGACAATCACCACGCCCGAATGCTGCGAATAGCCCATGCCGACGCCGCCGCCATGATGCAGCGAGACCCAGGTCGCGCCGCCGGCGGTGTTGAGCAGCGCGTTGAGCAGCGGCCAGTCGGAGACCGCGTCCGAGCCGTCCTTCATCGCCTCGGTCTCGCGGTTGGGCGAGGCGACCGAGCCGGAATCAAGATGGTCGCGGCCGATCACGACCGGGGCCTTGAGCTCGCCCCTGGCCACCATCTCGTTGAAGGCGAGACCGAGCCGGTGGCGGTCGCCGAGGCCGACCCAGCAGATCCGCGCCGGCAGGCCCTGGAACTGGATGCGCTCGCGCGCCATGTCGAGCCAGTTGTGCAGGTGCTTGTCGTCCGGCAGCAGTTCCTTGACGCGCTGGTCGGTGCGGTAGATGTCCTCGGGATCGCCGGAGAGCGCGGCCCAGCGGAACGGGCCGATGCCGCGGCAGAACAGCGGGCGGATATAGGCCGGCACGAAGCCCGGGAAATCGAAGGCGTTGTCGACGCCCATATCCTTGGCCATCTGGCGGATATTGTTGCCGTAATCGAGCGTCGGCACGCCCATGCGCTGGAAGTCGAGCATCGCCCTCACATGCTCGGCCATCGACGTCTTGGCGGCCTCGATCGTTCCGGCCGGGTCGCGCTCCTTGCGCTCTTCCCATTCTTCCAGGGTCCAGCCGGCCGGCAGATAGCCGTTGAGCGGGTCATGCGCCGAGGTCTGGTCGGTGACGACATCCGGGCGGATGCCGCGGCGAACCATGTCCGGGAAGATCTCGGCGGCATTGCCGAGCACGCCGACCGAGACGGCTTTGCCTTTGGCATGGGCGGCCTCGATGATCTTCAAGGCTTCGTCGACGCTGTCCGCCTTCTCGTCGAGATAGCGGGTGCGCAGGCGGAAATCGATCGAGGACGGCTTGCACTCGACCGCGATCATCGAGGCGCCGGCCATGGTCGCGGCGAGCGGCTGGGCGCCGCCCATGCCGCCGAGGCCGCCGGTCAGGATCCATTTGCCCTTGAGGCTGCCATTATAGTGCTGGCGGCCGACCTCGACGAAGGTCTCGTAGGTTCCCTGAACGATGCCCTGCGTGCCGATATAGATCCAGGAGCCGGCCGTCATCTGGCCGTACATCATCAGCCCGGCCTTATCGAGATGATGGAAATGCTCCCAGTTGGCATAGGCCGGGACGAGGTTGGAATTGGCGATCAGGACGCGCGGCGCGTCCGGATGCGTATTGAAGACGCCGACCGGCTTGCCCGACTGGACCAGCAGCGTCTCGTCGGCCTCCAGCCCGCGCAGGGCGCCGACGATCCGGTCGAAATCCTCCCAGGTGCGGGCGGCGCGGCCGATGCCGCCATAGACCACGAGCTCGCCAGGCTTCTCGGCGACATCCGGGTCGAGATTGTTCATCAGCATGCGCAGCGCCGCTTCGGTCAGCCAGGACTTGGCGGTGCGGTCGGTGCCTTTCGGGCTGCGGATGACGCGGCTGTTGTCGATGCGGGTCATGACTTCGTCCGTTCGATGTGGCTGGCCGCTGCGAGCGCGGCTTCGATCATGGCGGAGAGGGCGGATTGCAGGCTGGCGGCGCGGGCCGCGTCGAAGGTCCAGGGCGGAGCTTCCTCGGCGAGATAGGCGCTGAGCGCGATCTCCATCTGGAGCGCGTGCACATGGTCACTGGGGTGGCCGTAATGCCGGGTGATCCAGCCACCCTTGAAGCGGCCGTTGACGACCTGCGTGAAGGCGCTGCCGGCCATGGCCTTGACCGCGGCGGCTTCGACTGCGGCCGCGGCGCTCCGGCCGGAATTGGTGCCGAGATTGAGCGTCGGCAGCGTGCCGGGGAACAGGCGCGGGATCACCGACTTGATCGAGTGGCAGTCCCAGAGCAGGCAGAAGCCGTGCTGCGCCTTGGCATGAGCGATCTCGGCGGCGAGCGCGTCATGATAGGGCTGGAAATAGGCTTTTCGCCGCCGCTCGATCTCGGTCTCGCCGGGAGGCGTCGTCCAGATCGCTTCGCCGGAAAAGGTCGTGGTCGGCACGAGTTCGGTCGTCGCCTGGCCGGGATAGAGCGAGACCCCGGCCGGGTCGCGGTTGAGGTCGATGACGAAGCGCGACAGCGAGGCCTCGACGATCGTCGGCTGGAAGCGCTCGGCGAAGCTATAGAGCTGGCGCATATGCCAGTCTGTGTCCTCGACCTGGGTGCCACGTGTGTTGAGCTGCGCCGCGACCTCGGCCGGCAGGCCAGTGCCGGGATGCGGCATCGACAGGACGAGCGGTGAGGAGCCGCGCGTGACGGAGACGACGTCGGCGCTCACGCCGAAAGCTCCCCGTAGCTGTCCACCTCGGCGGCCTTGCCGAGCGCGCCCGAGAGCACGAGTTCCGTCGCGGCGGCGAGGTCGGGCGCTAGATAGCGGTCCTCGGTCAGAGGCGCGATCTTGGCCCGGATCAGCGCCAGTACGGGCTCGAGCCGCGGCGAGGTCTTCATCGGCCGGTGATGCTCGATCGCCTCGGCGGCGGCCATCAGCTCGACCGCGACGATGCTCGCCGCGTTCTTCGCCATCTCGATCAGGCGGAAGGCGCCATGCGTCGCCATCGAGACGTGGTCTTCCTGGTTGGCCGAAGTCGGGATGGTGTCGACGGAAGCCGGATAGGCCTTCTGCTTGTTCTCGGAGGCCAGCGCCGCCGCCGTCACCTGCGCGATCATGAAACCGGAGTTGAGGCCGGCATCGCGGGCGAGGAAGGGCGGCAGGCCGCTCATCACGGGATCGACCAGCAGCGCGATGCGGCGCTCGGCGAGGTTGCCGATCTCGCAGACCGCCATCGCCAGCATGTCGGCGGCAAAGGCGACCGGCTCGGCGTGGAAATTACCACCCGAGACGATCTCGCCGGGCCCCAGCACCAGCGGGTTGTCGGTTACGGCGTTGGCCTCGATCGCGAGCGTCGCTGCCGCATTGCCGAGAAGGTCGCGTACCGCGCCCATCACCTGTGGCTGGCAGCGCAGCGAATAGGGGTCCTGCACCTTGCTGTCGCCGAAGCGGTGGCTCTCGCGGATCTCGCTGTTGGCGATCAGGTCGAGCAGCAGGGCCGCGACCTTGATCTGGCCTGGCTGGCCGCGCAGCTGCTGGATGCGCGGGTCGAATGGCGTATCGGAGCCCTTGAGCGCGTCGACCGAGAGCGCGCCGGCGATCAGCGCCGCATCGAAGATGCGGGCGACGCTGGCGAGGCCGGCCAGCGCCAGAGAGGCGGAGACCTGCGTGCCGTTGATCAGCGCGAGACCTTCCTTGGCGCCTAGAGCGAGCGGCGCCTGGCCGATGCGCTTCAGCGCCTCGGCGGCCGGCAGCGCCTCGCCCTTCAGCCTGATCTCGCCGACGCCCATCAGCGCCGCGGTGAGATGCGCGAGCGGGGCGAGGTCGCCGGAGGCGCCGCCCGAGCCCTTGGCCGGCACGACCGGCAGCGCGCCGGCCTTGAGCGCGCCGATCAGCGCCTCGACCACGACGGGGCGGATGCCGGAGGCGCCGCGCGCCAGGCTCGCCGCCTTCATGGCGAGGATCAGCGCGACGACCTCGTCCGGCAAGGCAGGGCCGGTGCCGACCGCATGCGAGAGGATGAGGTTGCGCTGCAGCGTCGCGAGGTCGGCGTCGGCTATGCGAACGCTGGCGAGCTTCCCGAAGCCGGTGTTGACGCCATAGGTCACGGTGCCCTTGGCGACGATCTCGTCGACGATCGCCTGGGCGCCGGCGATCGCGCCGGTTTCGGAGAGAGCGACGCTGGCGCCGTCGAGGACGTGGCGCCAGTCGGCGAGGCGGGCCTCGCCGGGGGTGAGAGAGAGCGTGGTCATTGTCCGTTCCAGATGCGGGCGTGAAGCGGGTTGAAGCCGATGCGATAGGCGAGCTCGGCCGG
>JAEXUU010000410.1 GCA_023452965.1 Pseudomonadota bacterium
CTGCTGCATCTCCACGGCGCGATGGCGACCGAAAGCTCGGACGATGGCGAAGGCGAATTGCTGAAGCGCATCCGCGCCAAGGTCGGCCCGGACGTTCCGATCATCTCGGTGCTCGATCTGCACGCGACGCTGACGCAACTCATGGCCGACAACGCCAACGCGCTGATCTCCTACCGGACCTATCCACATATCGACCAGTACGAGCGGACCTGGCAGGCGGCCGAGCTGCTGGAACGGGCGATGCAGGGCGAAATCCGGCCGCGTGTCGCGGTGGCGCGCCGGCCGATTCTCTATGCGCTCGATGGCGGGCGCACGACCTCGCCGCCGTTCAAGGAGCTGCTGCGTCGCGGCGATGCGCTCGAAGCCGCCGGGGACGCACTCGTGGTCAGCGTCCAGGCCGGATTCTCCTCGGCGGACGTCCACGATATCGGCCCCTCCATCGCCGTCACCCATGACGATCGCGGCAAGGCGCAGGCCATCGCCGAGGAGCTGATGGACTATGCCTGGGAGCAGCGGCGCTTCTCCTCGATCCATTTCACGCCGCTGAAAGAAGCGATGGCCAGGGCCAAGGCGGGCGAAGGCACGCTCGGGCCGGAGGCCGGCGGCAAGCCGCTGGTGATCTCCGACTATTCGGACAATCCCGGCTCGGGCGCCTATGGCGACGCGACCAACCTGCTGCGGGCCGTGCTCGACGCGGGCCTCAAGAATGTCGGCTTCCATGCGATCCGCGATCCGGAAGCGGCGCTCGCGGCGCAGGCCGCCGGCGTCGGCAACCGGGTGAAGCTGAAGCTCGGCGGCAAGGTCGATCCGACGACGGGCGGCGGCCCGCTCGATCTCGACGCTCATGTCGTGGCGCTCACCGACGGGCACTTCATCTGCTACGGGCCGATGGGCGGCGGCGTCTGGCGCAATTACGGGCTCTCGGCCCTGCTGCGCGTCGACGATGTCGAGATCATCGTCATCACCCATAACGGCCAGGCGACCGATACGGCGCAGTTCACCTCCCTCGGTGTCGAGCCGACGCGGAAGTCGACTCTGATCGTCAAGTCGATGCAGCATTTTCGCGCCGCCTTCGAGCCGATCGCACGCGAGGTGCTGGAGGTCGACAGCGGCGCGCTCTCGACCCGCAACTTCAAGGATCGGCCTTATCGCAAGGTGCGCCGGCCGATCTTCCCGCTGGACGACATCTGAGCAGGCTGCAAGGTTTCATGCCGACCGGCCGTGAAGCGCCGGCGGCGACAAGACGGAGGAAGGCATGAAGGCGATCGGGAGCAGGCTGGCGGCGGGAGCCGACGCATGAGCGTCAAGGCGGACATCGTGCTGCGTGGCGGGCCAATCTGGTGCGGCCGAGAGGAAGGCGTCGTCGAGGCGCTGGCGATCTGGGGCGACAAGGTGCTCGCCGCCGGCAGCGAAGCCGAGATCGCCGGTCTCACCGGAGCGCAGACCAAGATCATCGACCTCGCCGGCCGGCTGGCGACGCCGGGGCTGAACGATTCCCATCTGCATCTGATCTCGCTCGGCATGACCATGGACTGGGTCGATGCGCGCCCGGCCAATGCGCCGACGCTGGCAGCCCTGCTCGGAGAGATCGCCGCCCGCGCCGCGCGGCTGAAGCCCGGCGAATGGGTGCTGGCGCGCGGCTATGACCAGACCAAGCTCGACACCGGCCGGCACCCCTATCGCGAGGAGCTCGACCGAGCCTCGCCGGACAATCCGGTGATGCTGGTCAGGACCTGCGGCCATATCTCGATCTGCAACTCGCTGGCGCTCAAGCTCGCCGGCATCGACGAGGGCTCGCCGACCCCGCCGGGCGGGCTGATCGAGCAGCAGAACGGCAAGCTCACCGGCCTGCTCGCAGAGAATGCCCGCGCGCCCGTCACGGCGGTGATCCCGCCGCCGACGGAGGAAGACCTGGTCTCCGGCATCGAGCGCGGCGGCAATTACCTGCTCTCGCTTGGCATCACCTCCTGCATGGACGCCGCCGTCGGCCAGAAGGGCGGCTTCGGCGAGATTGCGGCCTATCACCGGGCCAAGCGCGACGGGCGCCTGCCGGTCAGGACCTGGCTCGCCTTGCTCGGCGACGAGGGCCGCTCGATTGTGCCGCAATGCCATGCCGCGGGGCTGATCTCCGGCACCGGCGACGAGATGCTGATGGTCGGCGCCGTCAAGATCTTCCTCGACGGCTCCGCCGGCGGGCGCACCGCCTGGATGAGCGAGCCCTATCTCGGCGAGGACAAGACCACCGGCGTGCAGATGCTCTCGAACGAGGATCTCGAACGCCAGGTGCTGGATGCCCATGCCAAGGGCTACCAGCTCGCCTGCCATGCGATCGGCGATGCGGCGATCGAGCAATTGATCACCGCCTATGAGAAGGCTCTGGCGGCCTATCCCGATCCCGACCGGCGCCACCGCGTCGAGCATTGCGGCTTCTCGACGCCGCAGCAGCATGAGCGGATGGTCAAGGCCGGGATCTATCCCTGCCCGCAGCAGGTCTTCATCCATGATTTCGGCGACGCCTACGTCAAGGTGCTCGGCGAGGAGCGGGCGCTGCCGAGCTATCCATTCCGGACCTGGTTCGACCTTGGCCTGAAGCCGGCGACCGGCAGCGACGCGCCGGTCTGCGACCCGAACCCGTTCCCGAATTTCCACACCATGCTGACCCGGCAGACCTGGCGCGGCACGGTGATGGATGCCGGACAGCGCGTCTCGATCGAGGAAGCGCTGCAGGCCTACACAGAATATGGCGCCTTCTCGCAGAAGCAGGAGACGGTGAAGGGCAAGCTGGCACCGGGCTTCCTTGCCGATGTCGCGGTGTTCTCGCGCGATCTTCTCGCCGCCTCGCCAGAGGATATCCTCAAGGATACGCGCTGCGACCTCACCATCCGCGGCGGCGAGATCGTCTACGACCGCGCAAGCGCCGGCTGACGGCGCTCCGCAAAGAGAAGGGGGAGACAGCGGCCGAAAGCCAGCTATGGTTCGTATACAAATGGTTCGTGCAAGAAGCGGGCACCAAGCCGGAAAACCGGCAAGCCCGACGCGATTTCAACCGAATTTGGGAGGATTCTACGTGTTGAACAAATGGTTTCTGACGACCGCGCTGACGCTGGCGGCCTTCACCGTGCAGGCGCAGGAACAGCCGCGCCGGGGCGGCACGATCCGCTTCACGGCACCCTATGC
>JAEXUU010000431.1 GCA_023452965.1 Pseudomonadota bacterium
GCTGCGCCATGGGCGAGTTCTTCCGCGACAACGGCATGCACGCCGTGATCATCTATGACGACCTCTCCAAGCAGGCCGTCGCCTACCGCCAGATGTCGCTGCTGCTGCGCCGCCCGCCGGGCCGCGAGGCGTATCCCGGCGACGTGTTCTATCTCCACTCCCGCCTGCTCGAGCGCGCCGCCAAGATGGGCGACGCCGCCGGCAAGGGCTCGCTGACGGCGCTGCCGGTCATCGAGACCCAGGCGAACGACGTCTCGGCCTACATCCCGACCAACGTGATCTCGATCACCGACGGCCAGATCTTCCTCGAGACCGACCTATTCTACCAGGGCATCCGCCCGGCGGTGAACGTCGGCCTCTCGGTGTCGCGCGTCGGCTCGGCCGCGCAGACCAAGGCGCCCAAGAAGGTCGCGGGCAAGATCAAGGGCGAGCTCGCCCAGTATCGCGAGATGGCGGCCTTCGCCCAGTTCGGCTCGGACCTCGACGCGGTCACGCAGCGCCTGCTCAACCGCGGCGCCCGCCTGACCGAGCTCCTGAAGCAGGGCCAGTTCTCGCCGCTGAAGATGGAAGAACAGACGGTCGTGATCTATGCCGGCGTCAACGGCTATCTCGACCCGCTGCCGGTCAACAAGGTCCGCGCGTTCGAGGACGGGCTGCTCTCGCTGGTCCGCGCCAAGCATGCCGACCTGCTGAACGAGATCGGCTCGACGAAGGATCTTTCGGACGCGAACGCCGCGAAGCTGAAGGACATCGTCTCGGGCTTCGCCAAGACGTTCGCCTGAGGCGCACGGGCGCCCGGCCGGGCGAATGCCCGGCCGTGAGGGTCAAGAACACGGCTGGTCGCGATCATCGTGGCCGCTGCGCATCGAGACGGGATTGGCCGTACGCGGTCATGACGGGGTGAGAGCTAGACATGCCTTCATTGAAGGACCTGCGTAACCGGATCGCCTCTGTGAAGGCGACGCAGAAGATCACCAAGGCCATGCAGATGGTCGCGGCGGCGAAGCTGCGCCGCGCCCAGATGGCGGCCGAAGCCGCTCGTCCCTATGCCGAGCGCATGGAGAAGGTGCTGGCCAATCTCGCCGGTGGCATCTCCGGCGACAGCGCGCCGCGCCTGATCTCCGGCACGGGCTCGGACAAGGTCCATCTGCTCGTGGTCTTCACCGCCGAGCGCGGCCTGTGCGGCGCCTTCAACTCCTCGATCTCGCGCCTGGCGCGCGACAAGGCGCAGGCGCTCAAGGCCGAGGGCAAGACGGTCAAGATCCTCTGCGTCGGCAAGAAGGGCTACGACGCCCTGAAGCGCCTGTTCGAGAACGACATCATCCAGGTCGTCGATCTGCGCGAGTTCAAGCAGGTCGGCTTCGTCAATGCCGAGGCGATCACCCAGAACATCCTCACCCGCTTCGCCGCGGGTGAGTTCGATGTCGCGACGATCTTCTTCTCGAAGTTCAAGTCGGTGATTTCGCAGATCCCGACCGCCCAGCGCATCATCCCGGCCGAGATTCCTGCCGGCACCGCGACCACCGAAGCGGTCTACGATTACGAGCCTGAAGAGGGCGAGATCCTCGAGACGCTGCTGCCGCGCAACCTGACGGTCCAGGTGCTGCGGGCGCTGCTCGAGAACGCCGCCTCCGAGCAGGGCGCCCGCATGTCCGCGATGGACTCCGCCACCCGCAATGCGGGCGAGATGATCAAGAAGCAGACGCAGATCTACAACCGCTCGCGTCAGGCGATGATCACCAAGGAACTCATCGAGATCATCTCCGGCGCGGAAGCGCTCTAATCGCCGCCTGAACATAAGGCCGGCGCGCCGGCCACCGACACGCTGAACGCGAATCCGAGGTTTTAAAACCATGGCCAAAGCCGCAACCAAGACCAAGTCCGCCGAGAAGCCCGCCAACACCGGTACCGGCCGCGTCGCGCAGGTCATTGGCGCCGTCGTCGACGTGCAGTTCGACGGCGTCCTGCCCGAGATCCTGAACGCGCTCGAGACCGACAATCTCGGCAACCGCCTGGTTCTCGAGGTGGCGCAGCATCTCGGCGAGAACACCGTGCGCACCAACGCCATGGACTCGACCGAAGGTCTGGTGCGCGGCCAGTCGGTCACCGACACCGGCGCCCCGATCTCGGTGCCGGTCGGCGACGAGTGCCTGGGCCGCATCATGAATGTGATCGGCGAGCCGGTCGACGAGGCCGGCCCGATCGGCGCCGCCACCTCGCGCGGCATCCACCAGCCGGCCCCGAGCTATTCCGAGCAGTCGACCGAGGCGCAGATCCTCGTCACCGGCATCAAGGTCGTCGACCTCCTGGCCCCCTACGCCAAGGGCGGCAAGATCGGCCTGTTCGGCGGCGCCGGCGTCGGCAAGACCGTGCTGATCATGGAGCTGATCAACAACGTCGCGAAGGCCCACGGCGGCTACTCCGTGTTCGCCGGCGTCGGCGAGCGCACCCGTGAGGGCAACGATCTCTATCACGAGATGATCGAGTCCAACGTCAACAAGAACCCCAAGGAGAACAACGGTTCGACCGCTGGCTCCAAGTGCGCGCTGGTCTACGGCCAGATGAACGAGCCCCCGGGCGCCCGCATGCGCGTCGCTCTCGCCGGCCTGACCATCGCCGAGGACTTCCGCGACAAGGGCCAGGACGTTCTGTTCTTCGTCGACAACATCTTCC
>JAEXUU010000576.1 GCA_023452965.1 Pseudomonadota bacterium
GACTGAGGACGGAGTTGCTCGTCATCGGCCTGTTCAGCTCCGGACCGCTGAGCGGCTCGGCCCGCCGTCTCGATGACGCCACGGCAGGCCGCTTGTCGCGTGTCGTCGCACGCGGCGAACTCGACGAGACACCCGGCGCGACCTTGCTGCTCCACCACCTGCCGGGCTCGGCCGCCGCCCGCACGCTGCTGGTCAGCCTCGGCAGGCGCGAGGCCTTCTCCGACCGGGCCTATTGGCGGGCCCTCGCCGCCACGGCGAAGGTCATCACCGAGAACGTTGTCTCCGAGGCGGTCGTAACGCTCGCGGAAAACGAAGTGCCGCGGCGCTCGCTCAGCTGGCGGGTCCAGCAGGCCGGGCAGCATCTCGCCGACGGCAGCTATAACTTCTTCCTGGCCGGCCCCAATGCGCGAGGGCAGAGGGCGCGGGGCCGCCCGATGCGCAGCATCATGCTGCTCCTACCCGAAACCCTCACCTCGGAACTCGTGCTCGCGCTGCGGCAAGGCATCGCCGTGGCGGAGGGCGTCGCCCTGGCGAAGGATCTCGGAAACCTGCCCGGCAGCATCTGCACCCCGGACTTCCTCGCCAAGACCGCCAGGGATATGGGCAAGGAATTCGGCTTCGCGGTCGAGGTCCTCGAGCGCCGGGAGCTCGAGGCGCTCGGCATGGGGGCATTTCTGCAGGCCGGCAGCGGCTCGGCAAACCCCTGCAAGCTCATCGTCATGCAGCCCCATGGCCGCAGGGGTAGCGGCAAGCCGATCGTGCTCGTCGGCAAGGGGGTGACCTGCGACGGCGAACGGCCATCTCAGGCCCCGGGCAGCGATGCCCTGGGTATGAAGTTCAGCATGAGCGGGGCCGGCAGCGTTCTCGGCGTGCTGCGCACGGTCGCGCGTCTCGGTCTGCCCCTCAACGTCGTCGGGCTGATCGCGGCCGCCGAGAACATTCCCGGCGGCCATGGCGGCAGGCCGGGCGCTGTCGTGACCTCGATGTCGGGCCAGACCATCGAACTGCGCCCCCATGACGGCGAGGGCCGGCTGCTGCTTTGCGATGTGCTGACCTATGCCGAGCGCTTCAAACCTGCCTGCGTGATCGACGTCGCCACCCTGACGGAGGCCTGCGTCGTCGCGCTGGGCTCGCATGCGAGCGGCCTGTTCGCCAATGACGAGACGCTGGCCGCCGAACTGCTGCGCTGCGGCGGCGTATCCGGCGACCGGGCCTGGCAGCTGCCGCTCTGGGACGACTATTTCGGCCAGCCCGGCAGCAGTCCCGCCGAAACCGGCAATCTCGGCGGGCGGGCCGCAGGCGCGATCACCGCCGCCTGCTTCCTCTCCCGCTTCGCGAAAGCCTATCCCTGGGCGCATCTCGACATTGCCGGCACCGCCTCGATCGCGGGCGCCGCCAAGGCCTCGACCGGTCGCCCTGTCCCGCTGCTGGCCGAGTTTCTCATCGGCCGCGCCGCCGGAGCGGCGATGCAGGGCCGTCCCCCCCGTGCAAACATGGAGCTGCACTGATGAGCGATCTCGTCTTCATTGCCTTCCCGACCGAGCAGAAGGCCGAGGAGGTCCGCCAGAAGGTCCTTTCTCTCCAGCGCGAATATCTGATCGAACTCGGCGACGCCGTCGTCGTGACCAAGGACGAGAAGGGCCAGGTCAAGCTCAACCAGATGCTGAATCTCACCACCGCCGGCGCCGCCTCGGGCGCGCTCTGGGGTACGCTGATCGGCTTCATCTTCCTCGCCCCCCTGCTCGGCACGGCACTCGGCGCCGCCTCGGGCGCGCTCGGCGGCAAGCTCAGCGATGTCGGCATCAACGACCAGTTCATGAAGGATGCCGCGGGAGCGCTGCAGCCGAATTCGGCCGGCCTCTTCCTGCTGATCCGCAAGATGACCACCGACAAGGTTCTCGCCGATCTCAAGGGCGTCGGCGGCACGCTGATGCGCACCTCCTTCGACGAGACCAAGGAAGCGGCGCTGCGCGAGGCGCTGGCGGCGCATGCGGCGACCGAGACGGCGGCGCCTTCCAATCCATGACGCTGGAATGGGGCGCCGGAGCGGGAGGCGAGCTGGCCCAATGGGCCAACCCGACGGCGCGCCTCGACGATTTTCGGCCGCTCCTGCCGGCGGAGGAAGAGGTCGTCGCCAAGCTGCTCACCGGCAATTTCGACCGGCTGGGGGACGGCTCGCGCCCGAGCGAGCCCGATCCGGCGCGGGTCGTCCGCGCCGGTTTCCTGCGTTTCCTCATGCTCGGCGGCGAGGAAGGCTGCCGGCCGCATGAGAAGGGCGTCCGGATCAGCGGCGCCTGGATCAGGGACATTCTCGATCTCGAAGCCTGCCGCGTCTTCCGCGACATCGGCCTCAACGACTGCCATTTCGAGGCGACGCCGGTCCTGCGGGCGGCGATCATCAACCGCCTTTTCCTCGACGGGTCGCAGCTTCCGGGCCTGCAGGCCGAGCGGCTGGAAGCGCGCGGCGGCGTCTATCTGCGTGGTGCGGAGGTCGGCGGCGAAGTCAACCTCGTCCAGGCGCGCCTCGGTGGCAATCTCGAATGCGATGGCGCGACCCTGCGCGTCTCCGACGGCTATGCCCTGCTCGCGGCGAGCCTCGAGGTCCGCAATGTCCTCGCCCGCGGCGCAACGATGCGCGGCGGGATCAATCTCTCCGGCGCGGTCCTGACGGCCGATCTCGACTGCGCCGGCGCCGCGATCACCCGCGACGAAGGCGCGGCGATCGAGGCGAGCGAGGTCGAGGTACGCGGCAGCGTCGTGCTGCGCAGCGCCCGCATCGAGGGCGAGACGCGCCTCGGCGTCGCGCAGATCGGCGGCGATGTCGACGCTTCCGGCGCGACCCTCGGCCTTGCCGGCGGCACGGCGCTGGAGTTGAGCCGCAGCATGATCAAGGGCGCCTTCTTTCTGCGCCAAGGCGCCGCCGTGAACGGTACCCTGGCACTGACCGGCGCCACCATCGGAACCATCCATGACGAGCCCGAAAGCTGGCCGGGGCCGGGCGACCTGCTGCTGAACCGCTGCCGCTACGGCGCCTTCATCGACGGGCCGGTCGATGCCGAAAGCCGGCTCGAATGGCTGGCGCGCCAGGCGCCCGAGCGCTGGAGCGAGGATTTCTGGCCGCAGCCTTATGAGCAGCTCGCCTCGGTATTCCGAGAGATGGGCCATGGCGAGGACGCGCGCGCCGTGCTCATCGTCAAAGAGCGCCTGCAACGCCAGGCAAGGCGCAAGCGCGCGAAGAATCCGGTTCTGCGGGCACTGTTGACCGCCACCGACGGCGTTCTCGGCATCACGCTCGCCTATGGCCGTCAGCCGTTGCTGGCCTTCGTCTGGCTGCTCATGTTCTGGCTTCTGGGGGTCGGCATCTTCGCCTATGCCGAGCGCCAGGGCGCAGTGATGCCCAACAGCGCCGTCGTGCTGCGCGCCCCGGAATGGACGCTCTGCGGCATCGAGACCAGCGAGCAGCGCACGCTCCTCGCCAGCAACCAGTCGCAGGGGCTGGCAGCGCCCGGACAGACCCAGCTCGCCTGCTTCCGCGAACGCTGGGAGGCCTCGAGCTATCCCGCCTTCCGCC
>JAEXUU010000595.1 GCA_023452965.1 Pseudomonadota bacterium
GCGCTGGCTCGAGGTCAGCCGGTCGAGCAGGAACTGCGGGCGGGTCGTGTCGCCCTGCGGCGTCGTGGGGGTGAGCAGCACCAGGGACTTGGGGTCGCTCACGAGATTAGGGTTCACCACGATCCGCGAGGCGAAACCGACCGACTGCGCCCCACCCTCGTAGGACCCGGTATAGGCGCCATTGGCGCGGCCGGAATCGACGAAGAAGGTCAGCTCCGCCGTGCCGCCGGTCAGCGAGTCCTGCGTCGGGCGCGCGATCAGGCCGACGACGTCGCGCGTGCCGGCGGCTCCGTCGTCGATGATGCGCAGCACCGAGCCCGTGTTCGAAATTGTGAAGCCGGGACCGACCGCCGCCTGCATCTGCGCCGCGACCGAGGCCGGGCCGCCGGAGAAGTCGATGCCGATGACGCGGTTGTTGGCATCGCCCTGGGCCGAGGCGGGCAGCGGCAGCGAAGCAGCGGAATCGACGCGCACGAAGGTGTAGCGCTGGGGCTGCCCGCCGGGCGTGACCTTGTAGTCGAGCGTCACCGTATTGCCGGCCTTCAGGCCGTTGAGGTCGACATCGAAGCCAGTCGCCGCGCCGGCGGTAGCAGCCGTCCCCACGACTTCGCGATCGGACAGCGCGCTCGCAAGCTGCGCGGCGATTTCGTCGAGCTGTGCCTGCGCCTGCACCAGCGTCTTGTCGCGCAGCTCGAGCAGCGCACCGATCTCGCCGGAGCGGAAGGTGTTGTTGGCGATGGCGTCGAAGCCGTTGCCGGAGAGATCCCTCGCGACGATCGTGCCGACGCCGCGCTGCGCCGGGTCCGTGCTCCATTGCGCGTTCGGGCCGAGCGCGCTGCGCTGGTCGAACTCGAAGCGGACGGTCGGGCGGCCATCGAAAAGCTGCGTGCCGGAGGCGGCGGTGATGGTAATCGCGCCGCTCGGCTGCTCCTGGGTCCGGATCTCGAGATACTGCGAGAGTTCCGAGACGATCCGGTCGCGCTGGTCGCGCAGATCGGCGTTGCCCGAGCTCGCCTCGCCATTGACGATGCGGGCGTTGACGTTGGTCAGCGAGTCCAGCAGCTCGTTGACCCGGCCGACTGCATTGCCGACGCCCGCCTCGGCCTGGTTGCGCAGGGTCTGCACACCCTCGGAGACCGTGCGCAGCCGGTTCGCGAGCTGGCTTGCGGAGTTAAGGACGGCGGTGCGGTTGGTATAGGAGGAGGGATCGTTCCGCAGCGCCTGCAGCGAGCTGGTGAAGGTGCTGAACATCGAGTCGAGCGCGGTCGCGCTGCCGGGCGCGCCATAGAGCTGATCGAGCCCGGCAAAGGCCTCGGCCCGCGTCGCGGTGTAGGCCGCGCCCGAGGTCTCCTGCCAAAGCTGGTGCTGGACGATCCGGTCGAGCAGGCGCTGGACGTTCGGATTGCCGACGCCGACATTGCGTCCGGCATTGGTGTCGACATTCGAGACCGAGCGGCGGACATAGCCGGCGGTGCCGACATTGGCGACGTTCTGCGAGATGACGCCGATGCCGGCCTGCGTGCCGCGCAGGCCGGAAATGGCGGTGTCGAGAGCGGTTCCGAGCCCCATCGTCAACTCCTGTCGTCTCGCCCCGGCCCTCCTGGACCGTCAGGCTCCGGCTGCCCGGTCGTCCTCAGCGGATGATATTGAAGACGTCGCGCAGCATCTCCTGCGCCGTCGAGATCACCTTGGTGTTGGCCGAATAGGCCTGCTGGGTGACGATCATCTTCGAGAACTCGTCGGCGATATCGGTGTTGGATTGCTCGACATTGCCGCCGATCAGCGCCGCGGTGCCGAGGCCGACGATCGGTGCGCCGGATTCGATCGTCTCTTCGAAAGCGCCGCCATCGAGACGTTTCAGCGCGTTGCCGGCGTTGAAGCGGGCGACGGCGATCTGCGCCAGCGCCACGACCTGGCCGTTGCTGAAGGTACCGATCACCTGGCCCTCGTTCGAGATCGAGACCCGGTCGAGTGTGCCTGCGGTGTAGCCGTTCTGACGGATGCTGCGGGCGTCGATCTGGCCGCTGGTGTCGCCGTTCTGGGTCAGGCTGGTGCCGTTGGTGACGATCGTGATCGGAGCGGCGGCGGGCGAGATCGCAGTGCCACCGATCGTCATCGGCGGGATGACGATGTTGCCGTTCGCCGGCAGCGTCATCTTGCCGGTCGCGTCGAAGGTGATGTTCTGATTGATGTTCCGGTAGGCGACCGCCGCGCCGGTCGCGCCGGTATTCTCGGCGACGAACAGGTTCCAGGTGTCGGCGACCGCCGGCGGGCCTGCCGTCGCGTTGGAAATCTTGGCCCAGCGCAGCTCGACGCTCGTCGCCTTGCCGAGCGTGTCGTAGACCGTGACCGAACCGCCCGGGATCGAGCGGTTGAGGAAAGTGGTGAGGTCGCTGCCGACCACGGTGCCGGTACCGCCCGGCGTGATGCTGGGGTTGGTGCCGAAGCCCGTTCCGGCATTGAGCAGCTCGGATCCAAGTGTCGTCGAAACGGCGCTGTTGGTCTTCGGATAGGCCGGGATGTTGGCGCTGTATTCGATCTGCGTCGTCGCCTTGGCCGGGAACTGGTCCTTGGTGATGCGCAGCACATCGGGCTGGCTGCCGATCACCTGGCCGGTGACGGGGTCGATCTTCTGGCCCTTGAGATAGTAGCCGGCGCCGTTGACGAGATAGCCGTCGGCATCGAAATCGAAGTCGCCGCGGCGGGTGTAGAGATTGGTGTTGGCGAACTGGGTCGAGGCGCCGACGCCGCTCTGGCGCTGGTCGACCACGAAGAAGCCGTCGCCATTGATGGCCGCATTGGTGTCGATGCGGGTCGCGTTCAGGTCGCCCTGAATGGTGTTGGTCGCACGGCTATAGGAAGCGACCGAGCCGGCGATCTGCCGGTTCAGCGCTGAATCCGGCACCAGGTCCGAGAAGCTGGTGTCGACCCGCTTGAAGCCGGCGGTACGCGAGTTCGCAATGTTGCCGGAGATATTCTCGAGGGCATAGGACTGGGCCTGCATGCCCGTCACCGCCGTCGTCAGCGCACTGAAAACACCCATCGCAACCTCACCTGGCCATCAGACCCGGACAGCGCCCCCCATGGGCGGCATGTCGAACCGCAGGTGAGTTTGCACAGCCCGTGCCACCGCGAGGGCTGAGATATTTCAAGAGCTTGGATGGTTTTCAGAATCTTTCCCGGCGCTTCCGACCGGGCAGATTCATCCGGCACCGGCAAATTCTGCCGAGCGCGATCGTCGTTTCCGGCGCGAATCGTAGCGCCGGCCCGGAACGACGATGGGGCTCAACCGTCCTTGCCGCCCCAGCCCGACAGGTCGCCCGCCACGTCGGACAATCCCGGCGGCTGCGCCTCGACGAAAGGCAGCGGCCGGCAGACGGCGATCGCGGCGAGGCCGATGCGCGCGGTCAGGAGCCCGTTCAGCACGCC
>JAEXUU010000806.1 GCA_023452965.1 Pseudomonadota bacterium
AGCCGGCCGCGCGGGCGGAGCCGCTCCAGTCGGGCTTTTCCGATTTCGCCATGCCCTCGGCCGATGCCCGCGCGCATCTCGCCGAGCCGGCGCAGGATGCGCTCGACCGGCCGCTCGGCGCCGCCCGTGCCCAGGTTCACGGCACCTATCTCATCGCCCAGACCCGGGACGGCATGGTCATCGTCGACCAGCACGCCGCCCATGAGCGGCTCGTCTATGAGCGCCTCAAGGCCGAACGGGAGAAAAGCGGCATCGCCCGCCAGCCCTTGCTGCTGCCGGAGGTGGTCGAGCTCGACCCGGTCGACGCCGCCCGGCTGAACGCGGCCGCCCCCGATCTCGCCTCGCTCGGCCTCGTCATCGAGAGCTTCGGCCCGGGCGCCGTGCTGGTGCGCGAGGCGCCGGCCGCGATCGCCGGCGGCAATCTCCAGGGCATCGTCCGCGACGTCGCCGACGCGCTGGCCGAGCATGGCGATGCCGGCTCGCTGGAACGGCGGCTCGACCATGTGCTGGCGACCATGGCTTGCCACAACTCGGTTCGGGCCGGGCGCCGCCTGCGGCCGGAGGAGATGGACGCTCTGCTGCGCGAGATGGAGGCGACGCCGAATTCCGGCCAGTGCAATCACGGCCGCCCGACCTATGTCGAGCTCAAGCTCGCCGATATCGAGAAGCTGTTCGGGAGAAGGTAGGGACGACTGTTCGCAGTCAAGTGGGCTTGTAGACACCGGTGTCGAGATGATGGAGCGTCATGCCTGCGTCGCCGGCTTGAGGAAACCACTTCGAATCCACGATGTCTTGGATTTCACGCCTTGCTGCGATGTAGTCGACCGCCAGGTTAAACTTGGCCGCCGTCAGCCTGACCTGCATATTGGGGTGGCCGAATAACTGCATGAGGACACGACGCTGATCGCCGGGACGGGACTTGAGCTCGTCTACGATTTCTTGGATTTTGCTGTATCGCTTGTTGAATGAAGCGATCTCGTTGCGTTCCAAAGCATTATATTGTTCGATGCATAAACTCTCGAACAGGGATTTGAGTTCGTTTGTCGAACGCCCCTTGAGTTTTGATGAGGTCATTTCAGCACTCCAAATTTCCTCATCGCGTCGTGCCCGGTCTGCACATGCTCGGCCCAGCTCCTGCCACGCAAATATTCGCGGGGCGACAAGCCGCCGAAATCGATGCTTTTCGTATTGTACCATCCCGTGATCTCATGATGCTTGTATTTTGGCACGCTGACCAGATTGTCCGCGCCGTCGATCTGCGCGCGTGAAAAGCCTTCGCGCACGCCGGCGCCTCTCTCGACGATGTGATGGTCCTCGTAACCCGGGCGCCTCTTACCGGCATTCTGCTGGAGTTCGGCGAACGTCTTCGGTGCATCCTGATAAGACGTGATCGAGTGTATCGCGGAGTGGTGTTCGGCGAACTCGGCCGCCGTGATCAAAGCACCGATTGGGCCGGCTCGCTGCAGTAGCCGTTGTGCGATCCGCTTCGCCAGCGCCTTGTCCGCCTGCGTCCGCGAGGTCTTGTCCTTCGATGGTTCCTTCGGAGGCTCGGGTGGGTCGAGTGGCGGGCCGCCATTGTCGCCGATGCCGGGCTGGCGGCCGCCGGCCGCTCCATCGCTGCCCGTCCATTGGCCACCATCGGGATTTCCAGCCGGTACGCGCGGCTGGTCGGGATTGAAGCCGGCCTTCTCGGCAAGCGCCTGGAAGCGGGCAAAGGCCGCCATCATGCGCTGGCCGGCCAAGTGGCAGGTCAGAGCGCGGGCGCTCAGCCGCCCTGGGCGTCCTGATTGGGATAACGGGTGTTTGGGGAGCATCCGTGCGCATCTCCGCGACGGACACGGAGATTAAGCGCGAAAATCACGACGGGGATAAGCTCCCGGGCTATCCCCGCGCGCGGCTCGTCAGCGACGCTTCTTCAGAGCGGTGGATATTGCGAGGCTGACTGACGACCACAACTCGTCCCGGAGCTGCGCGGCTTCGCCACCAGTCCGGGGACGTTGCGCCCCTTGATGCCTTCACACTGCCCGCAGGAACCGGACCTGCGTCTCGCCATAGTCGCGGCGATCCAGCTCCTCGAAGCCCTCGGGCAGGGCGATCTCCGCGCCGGCGGCTTCCTCGAACAGCACAAGCGCGTCCTTGGCGAGCCAGCCGCCTTCGCGGGCCGAGGCGAGGGCCCTGTCGCCCAGCCCCTTGCGATAGGGCGGGTCGCAGAAAACGAGGTCGAAGGGGGGCATCGCGCTGATCGGCCCGAGCTTCGTCGCGTCGCGCCGGAAGATCCGGCTGACCCCGGCGAGGCCGAAATTCATCTGGTTCTCGCGGATCAGCCCGCGCGCCTCGGCCCCGTCATCGACCAGGAGGGCGAAGGCGGCGCCGCGGGACAAAGCCTCGAAGGCCATCGCGCCGGTGCCTGCGAACAGGTCGAGCACCCGCGCGCCGGCGACGGCGTCGTCATAGCCATGCGCCAGCACGTTGAAGAGCGATTCCCGCAGCCTGTCCGAAGTCGGGCGGATCGCGCCGATCCCCGGCTTGGGGCTGGCAAGGGGTCGCCCGCCGAAGCGGCCGCCGACGATCCGCATCAGATCGCCACGTGTCGGATGGGCATGATGTCATCCGACAACCGGTTCCCATTTTTCGGCATCATGCCCGCCTCAGCCACGCCGGTCGCGGCCGCCACCGCCGGAACGCGGCGGGCCACCCTTGCCGCCGCCGGGGCGGGGGCCTCGGCCGCCGGGTCTGTCGCCTGCGGGCCTGTCACCGAACGACTTTCCGCCGAAGGGCTTGCCGCCGAACGACTTGCCGCCGCCCGACCTCTCACCGAACGGCTTTCCGCCGGAGGCTTTGCCACCGAAGGATTTGCCGCCGCCCGGCCTGTCGCCCGAAGGCTTGCCGCGGAACGGGCGCTCGGAGCC